>NZ_JAHLRI010000012.1:0-73073 GCF_018919685.1 Enterococcus sp. S183_ASV_20 | reverse complement strand
AGATCAAGAGGAACTGATCCACTTGATCTCCAATTATTCTAAGATTTCTCTTTACCAACATCATTTGACAAAGAGCCTTTTTTTACTTCAATTCTTTCCCAGTCATCTCTTCAATAGTTCGAATAGACTTTGGACCAAAGCCATGCAACGAAAGTAACGCTTTTCGGCCTCGTGCGTAGAGTTCATCCACACTGTCGATTTTTTCATTCGTTAGCGCACGAACAGCTGGCTTTGATAATTGTGTTAAAATTTGTTCAAATGTTGTTTCTAGCATACTGTCGGTTCCTCCTTAGCGGTCGAAAAACAGCGCTTTTTATTTCACAATTAATAAATCTAAGCTAGCAATTGATAACGCCATTTTAGCAATTTGCATTAATTGTTTTAATCGGTTTTGTTTGACTTTTTCATCCTCAACCATAACCATCGTTTCATTGAAGTACGCATCAATTAACGGACGTAGATTTACTAGTGCTTCATAGTTTTCTGCAATCGTGCGTGTCGCAAATGCTTCAGATAAATCGTTAACTGCTTGATACAGTTCTTTTTCTGCCTTATTTTCAAACAGACTTGGATCAATCCCTTCTTCAGTATCACCTAAAAGTTCTTGACCTTTTTTCGCTAAATTAATAACACGCGTTAAGGCTTCCATTGATGGTTTAAAATCTTGATCTTCAAAACGGCTTTTTAAAATATTCGCTGAAGCAAATAATTTCGATAAATCGGCTTGCTCAGCAGACACCACTGCATCGATAATGTCATGACGAACATTTTTCGTCATTAATAATTGACGTAAGCGAGCTTTCACAAATTCAACGACTTCTGCTTGTCCTTCGTTTAGTAAAACGCCATATTTCTCAACATCTTGATTCACTGCTTCATCAACTTCTGTTTGTAATTGGACTAATGGGAAGGTCCAGCCTTTATCTTCAATAATTCGGATAACGCCATAGGTTTGACGACGAAGTGCATAAGGATCGTTAGAACCTGTTGGAATCATACCAACTGAGAAGAATGAAAAGACGCTGTCAAGCTTATCGGCTAAGGCTAAAACAGCCCCGATTGCTGTTTCTGGCAATTCACCTTCACTGGAAGTTGGTAGATAATGTTCTCGAATAGCCGTTGCTACGGCTGGTTTTTCGCCTTGTAATAAGGCATATTTTTCCCCCATAATTCCTTGTAATTCTGGGAATTCACCAACCATATTTGTTACTAAGTCAAATTTATAAATTTCAGAGGCACGTTTTAAATCTTCCAATTCCTCCTCAGATAAGCCAACTTTTCGACCAATGATTTGTGCAATTAAAGCAACCCGTTGCATTTTTTCATAAATTGAACCAATCTTTTCATGGAAAGTCACATTTTTTAGTTTTTCAACACATGCTTCAATCGTTAATTTTTTATCTTCATTGTAAAAGAATTCTGCATCTTCTAAACGAGCAATTAACACTTTTTCATTTCCTTTAATCACGTTTTCAAGGTGAACATTATCCCCATTGCGAACAGCGATAAAATGCGGCATTAATAAGCCTTGGTCGTTACGAACTTCAAAGTAACGTTGGTGTTCTTTCATAGAAGTCACTAATACTTCATCTGGAACAGATAAATATTTTTCATCAAAACTGCCTACAAATGCAGTTGGATATTCCACTAAATTCGTAACTTCTTCCAATAACTCTTCATCTAAAGCTAACTGCCAATTTTTTTCTGCAGCGAGTGCGTTCGCTTGATCAACAATCATTTGTTTCCGTTCATTCGGTTGAACCACTACAAATTGTTCTTTTAATTTTGCTTCATATTCATTAGCATGTTGGAACGTCACATCGTCTCCCAAGAAACGGTGGCCACGAGAAGTTTGCCCTGTCGTCACGTCTAACACTTTGAAAGGAATTACTTCATCATCAAGTAGTGCCACAATCCAATGAATTGGACGAATATATTCGAAATCATAGTTTGCCCAGTGCATTGTTACCGGGAAAGTTAGACTTGTAATCACGTCATTTAATTTTGTTAATACCTCTTTGGCACTTTGGCCTTTGGTAAACTTCGTCACATAGACATATTCGACACCATTTAATTCTTTGAAAACAATGTCCTCAGTTGTGACTCCTTGGCCGCGTACAAAACCTTGTGCAGCTTTTGACCAATTTCCTTCAGCATCTAAAGCAATTTTTTTCGCTGGACCTTTTACTTCTTCTTCAACATCCACTTGTTTTTCAGGAATCGCAGTTACTTTCACGGCTAAACGACGAGGTGTGGCAAAGGATTGCACTGTTTCATAGTCTAAATGATGTTCATCTAAAAATTTGATTACTTTTTCTTCAAGTTGGATACGGCTTGGTGTGACAACATGTGCGGGCATTTCTTCTAAGCCAATTTCTAATAATAAATCTTTTGCCATGTTATTCTGCCTCCTTGGATACGTGTTGGTCTTTATTTAATAATGGGAACCCTAATTTTTCACGTTCAGCCACAAAAATTTTCGCTACGGAACGAGCCATATTCCGAATGCGGGCTAAATATCCTGCACGTTCCGTTACAGAGACAGCGCCGCGAGCATCTAATAAATTGAATGTATGGCTACATTTTAAAATATAATCATAGGCTGGATGAACTAAACTTTCTTCAATACAGCGTTTAGCTTCTTTTTCAAATTTGTCAAAGTTTTCTAAAAGCATTTCTTGGTTACTAATTTCAAAGGAATATTTTGAATGTTCATATTCAGGTTGAACAAAAATTTCACCATATTTAACGCCTTGTGTCCATTCTAAATCATAGACACTTTCGACTTCTTGGATATATGATGCCAAGCGTTCTAACCCGTAAGTAATTTCAGAAGTGACAGGATGACATTGTAAGCCCCCGACTTGTTGGAAATACGTAAATTGGGTAATTTCCATGCCATCTAACCAAACTTCCCAACCTAAACCAGCACAACCCATTGAGGGATTTTCCCAGTTATCTTCTACAAAACGAATGTCATGTTCTAATGGATCAATTCCTAATAATTTCAAACTTTCTAGATAAAGTTCTTGGATATTTTCAGGAGAAGGCTTCATTACAACTTGGAATTGATGATGTTGGTATAGACGGTTTGGATTTTCACCATAGCGTCCATCAGCTGGACGACGAGAAGGTTCTACGTAGGCAGCATTCCATGGTTCAGGTCCAATGGCACGTAAAAACGTGTAAGGACTCATGGTGCCGGCTCCCTTTTCTGTATCATAGGCTTGCATTAACATACAGCCATTAGATGACCAAAATTTTTGCAAGGTTAAAATCATTTCTTGTACGGTTAACTTGTTTTTCATTGTTTTCCTCCTTGGAATATTTTTTATAGACATAGGGATTGGCTTTGCTTCGGGAATGTAAATTTAAAAAGGGCTACAGAGAAACAATTTTGTAGAATGGGATAATTTTTATGCTGTTATAACGTTCCACATCTGCTCCATGTTTTTGGCTAAGCAGTTTGTTTTAACACAGAGGAGACAACGTTCCTTTCAGTCACCTTGTGCTGTTCCACATCTGCTCTGACACTTTGTGTCAGTCGCAGTGAGGAACATGCAAAAAGTCCCCATGCCTATTAATAGACATAGGGACGAATAATTATCGCGGTTCCACCCTACTTCCGATGTGTTCATCGGCAGCTTCGTTTGTCGTACTCCAAAGTGCCTTTCAAAAGTTCCGTGTTTCTGGCTCCCACTCTCCCAGATTCGCTTAACAGAGGGTTCTTTTTACTTCTCTTTTTCTTCGTACGTATTTAACTTCTCTATCATAATACGGTGTCTGAGGGAAGTTGTCAAATTTTTTTTTAGAAAAACGACTGCTTGTTTATGTTTCTTTTTCTTCCTTCTTTCGTGGTGGAATTTTTAACGTATTCTCCCACGTTTTCATTTGATCAATAAATTTTTTGCTTTTTAAGTGCAACCCGACATATTCATCGTATAACATATCAATCGTTTCTCGAATACTCTTCTTAGTTTCTTCTTTTACTTGAATGTTTTGGACTTTTTCATAGGAGACTTGCGAAAATAAGCAAATAAAATGAATTGCTCTAGGATCTGCATGGTAGCGCTGTTCATCTAAATACCAATGTTTTTCACAAAGCACACCGCTATATTTTGAGGAATAATCAAATTTCCCTTGTGTTTCGCCACAAGCTACACAATGATGCCATTCTGGTCGTACACCAAACCGTTCTAACAATTGAATTTCAAAAATATTTGTAATGATTTCCGGATCTTTTTGCTCATTTAAAGCGGATAATGCCATGTGGGTAAATTGAAATAAATTAGGGTCATAGTGCTGATCTTCAATTGCTGCATCGACTAAGTTTAAAATATATGTTCCATATGCGTTAATAAATATGTCTTGTTGAATGTTTCGAAAAGGTTGAACTTCTTTGCTGCTATTGAGAAAAGATAAGCCTTCTTCTCTAAAGTTTCCGATGTAGACGGCTTCTGTAAATGGCAGAATCGCTGGCAAAAGAGGATTATTTTTTCGATGCGCGCCTTTCACAAAAAACATCAATTTTCCATAGGATTCTGTAAAAATTTTGACGAGTTTATCCTTCTCTTTAAAATCCTTCGTAAATAAAATAATGCCTTTGGTCTCCCCTAATGCCATTCAATTCACTTCCATTTCTTATGTAAATTAGTGTAGTGTTTGGGAAGTTCGTTTATACACTCGCTTCCCAAACACTACTTTCTTAATATTCTTCTTTGCGATAACCAAAATCTTGTAAATAGATTTTTTTGTCACGCCAGTCTTTTTGGACTTTTACCCAAAGCTCCAAATACACTTTGTCATCTAATAAATATTCGATATCTTGACGCGCCTTGGTACCAATTTGTTTCAGCATTTTTCCGCCTTTGCCAATAATAATACCTTTTTGACTGTCCCGTTCCACAATAATGGTTGCTTGGACATGGACTTTATCGTTTTCATCCCGTTTCATTGAGTCCACAACGACAGCGACAGAATGAGGAATCTCATCTCTTGTTAAAAGTAACACCTTTTCACGAATTAATTCGGAAACGATAAAATATTCTGGATGATCCGTAATTTGGTCATCAGGGAAATATTGTGGTCCTTCTGGCATTTGCTCAACGAGAACATCCATCAAATGTTCAAAATTATTTCCTTCAGTGGCAGAAATGGGAATAATTTCTTTAAAGTCCATTTGTTTCGAATAGTCTTCAATAATACTCAATAAATCATCTGGATGGACTTTGTCAATTTTATTAATAATCAAGTAGACTGGACTATTATTATTTTTCAATCGTTCAATAATAAAGTCGTCACCTTTCCCGCGTTTTTGATCAGCACTTACCATAAATAAAGTAGCATCTACTTCACGCATCGCATTGTAGGCACTTTCCACCATGAAATCGCCTAAGCGGTGTTTAGGTTTGTGAATCCCTGGAGTATCGATAAAAACAATTTGTGCTTCAGGAATTGTATAAATTCCTTGAATCTTATTACGAGTTGTTTGTGCTTTGTCACTCATAATTGCAATTTTTTGGCCGACAATTCGATTTAACAATGTTGATTTTCCAACATTTGGTCTGCCGACAATGGCTACGAAACCAGATTTATGTTCAGTTGTCATTGTATTTCTCCTCTTATTTCCACATTTGAATGATTTGTAAAATTTTTGGTACAAATAGAATTAGTCCTACTAGCACTGCGAAACCGGCTGTTAATAAAACAGCTCCTGCGGCCATGTCTTTGACTTTTTTTCCGATTGGATGAAAGTGAAAATCCGTAAACATATCTACGACATTTTCAAAAATTGTGTTGATAATTTCTGCCAACCAGACGAGAAAAACGGCCAATAACAACCACAGCCATTCAGCAAGTGTTAAGGAAAACAAGAAACCAAACACAATGGCCGTGACGCCAAACGCCACATGTTTGCGCATATTACGTTCTTCTCGAAAAACTGTTTTGATTCCTTGCCAGGCAAATTCTAATGAATTAATAAAATGTTTATTTTTTCCTGTTTGCTCATCTTTTAAGGCCATACGCATCTAAAATCTCTTTCTGTAAACCAAACATTTCTTTTTCATCTTCAGGTTCCATATGATCGTACCCATTCAAATGTAAAAAGCCATGTACTGCCAAAAAGCCCATTTCTCGTTCCAATGTGTGCCCATATTCAACTGCTTGTTCTGCTGCTCGCTCTGTTGAAATAATTAAATCACCTAGATTACGTGGTAGCTCAGCCAACTCTTCATCATCAAAAATAATTGGCAATTCGTCTTCCCCTTCATCCTCTAAAGCAAAACTAATGACATCTGTAGGCATATCTTTGCCCCGATAGTCACGATTAATCACTTGGATACCTGCGTTATCTGTAAAAGTCACCGACATCTCCGTATCTTCGGCAATTTCTAGAAAACCTGCTGCAAATTGCAGCAAGTTTTCGATTTCTTTGATTTCTTCTGTTGGTACTTTCTCGGTTTCATCAATGAAAGTAATATCCATTAGTCATCTCTCTTTTCTTGTTCATCTTTCATTTCTTCTGCTTCAGCTTTCATTTTTGGATACTTAATCCGTGAATGGAAGGTACTGCATAATCCATTAATTAATGATTTTTCAATGATGCGAATCTCTTTCATCGTTAACCCGCATTCATCTAATTGGCCATCTGAAATTCTATCTTGAATCACATTATGCACAAAGGCTTGAATTTTTTCGTTGGTCGGATGATCCATCGCCCGCACAGCAGCCTCACAAGTATCAGCAATACTCACAATCCCTGCTTCTCGTGTTTGTGGACGTGGTCCAGGATAACGGAAGTCTGATTCTTTAATTTCAGGATTGCGTTCTTTTGCTTTCACATAGAAAAATTTCATCAATGTTGTGCCATGATGTTGACGACAAATGTCAATCACCATTTGCGGCATATTGTACTCTTCTAAAATTTTGGCGCCATCAATTACGTGGCCAAAAATAATTTGTTTACTATCTTCTGGTAATAAAAAGTTATGTGGATTTTCTGCACCAGCAGGTAAGTTTTCCACAAAGAAATTGGCGTGTTTAATTTTGCCAATGTCATGGTAATAACAAGCAACTCGTGTTAATAGCGACCGCCCGCCAATCTCAGCAACAGCGTTAGCGCTCAAACTAGCCACCATCATGCTATGATGATAGGTACCTGGCGCTTCTTCTAACAGTTGTTTTAACAACGGATGGTTCGGATTACTTAATTCATTCAAGACAATCATACTATCATCGGTCACTAATAATTCGATATATGGATGCAAGCCCATTGTTGCTAAAAATGAAAGTACCGTTCCTGCACTTGCACAAATTAAAGCTGTCCACGTTTTACCATCTGTTAAACTCATCCCTTGATAAATCATTAAGACAACCGCCATGAAAACAGGAAAGACCACTACCCACATTAAAGCTGGGAAAACTTGCTCACTCATCCGTTTTCGTTTAACAACTGTTGCTAGAAATCCTGAGAATAAGTACATAATCAGAATAACCGTCAACGAGTTTGTGCCAATAGAATTATAAAAGATAAATAACGCAAAAACGACTTGGAAAATGGCAGCGATTATCCCTGAACGACGATTCACAAAATGATTTAGAATTAGCGGTGCAAAGGCTGCTGGATAGAACAAGGGAATATACATCAACTGCTCTGTTTGGAAAATCTGGAAGAATTTCATTAAAATAACACTGATTAGCATAGCACCCGTGTAAAAGATAATAAACGAGCGTTGTCGCGAAGGCTCAGTCACTTGTTTTGTAAAGAAAATCAACACTTCAACTTGAAGTAAAATAGCTAGTGCTAATGCCACCATCGGAAAAATAGACGTATTTTGACTAGTCATTCCTAGTAACTCAAGTTTTTCGACCGCTTTTGCATCAATTTGAGTACCTTCACGAACAATAATTTCGCCTTGATAAATCATTGCGGGTTGAACAGCATTCATCGCTTTTTGGCGTAGCTCTTCTGTTCGTTTTTCATTGGCAATATCGTTTACCACAATCCCTTGGTTAACAATGTAACGAATGACTTGTTGCATGGTACTCGTAATGTCTAAGTATTGAATTTTACCGTTAGCTTCTTGGCGAATTTTATCCAAATCAGATTCTCGAACGTGATTTTGCATCGCATCATCCACCAACATCAAACTTTCTGAACGAACCTTATCTAATTGCTCAGAGGTTAATGTAAAGATTGTTTGATAAAAAACATTAGGAAAACTTTGATAAAACGTAACTTCATCTTGCGGTAAAGATTCAAACAATGACTTTAAGCTAGCTACTCGTTCTTCCACGGTCGGCGCAGGAATCGTTTCTTCCTTTTTGGCCTTTGCTTGCTTATTGCTGTACTCTTTGTCTACTTTTTCATTCGCAGAATCAATCAATTTAAATAATTTATCAATACGATTATGTTGGACAGATGCCGTATCTTCTTGATAAATATATTCGGGTGTGACAGCTTCTGCTGCCAATTTTTTTCTTTGTTCTGTTTCGTAGGTATTCTCGATATTTTTATTTGCACGAATAGTTTTCTCGGCCAGTTGACCTTCTTTAATTTCTACTCTTTTCTGATGGACACTGCCAAACATAATCATAAATAAAAGAAGAGAAAAAACGGCTAATAAAATAGGTAAATAGGCTTTACCTAAACGATCCCCTAACTTTGTAAGTACTTTTTTCAAAAGGTACTTTCACTCCTTCCCTAACTGCTTAGGAATGCTTTTGTTGTTCTTTTTCATAGGCTTGAATAATTTGCGCTACAACCGGATGACGCACAACGTCACTGGCTTCAAAATTTACAAAGGCAATTTTTTCAATGTCTTTTAACGTACGCTCGGCGTTAACTAAACCACTTGTTACACCACGTGGCAAGTCAATCTGACTAGTATCTCCATTAACAATCATTTTTGAACTAAACCCTAAACGAGTTAAAAACATTTTCATTTGGGCAACCGTGGTATTTTGTGCTTCATCTAGAATGACAAAAGCATCATCCAATGTACGACCACGCATATAAGCAAGCGGGGCTATTTCAATAACGCCGCGTTCCATTAAACGATTTGTATGATCCATACCAAAAATTTGATACAAGGCATCGTAAACTGGACGTAAATAAGGATCGACTTTTTCTTTTAAGTCACCTGGTAAAAAGCCCAAGCTTTCGCCAGCTTCCACTGCTGGACGAGTTAAAATAATTTTTTGTACTTCGCCTTTTTTTAAAGCTGCTACTGCCATCACCACGGCTAAAAAGGTTTTTCCTGTCCCCGCAGGTCCCACCCCGAAAATGACGTCATGAGTTTTAACTGCATCGATATATTTTTTTTGACCAACATTCTTAATTCGGATGGCCCGACCATGATGGTCCTTCATAATTTCTTCTTCATACATGGCAATAAACGCCTCTAAATTTCCAGCTTTGGCCATTTTTAAAGCAGAAACGACATCTGGCGTATGCACTTTGATGCCTCGTTGAATTAATGTTTGTAGCGCTCTTAACACGGAAGCGACTAACTCTACCTCTGATGATTCGCCAATTAACTGAATAACTTCGCCACGACTATTAATCGTTACGTGGGTATTCTCTTCTAAAAATTTGATATGTTTATCATGTGTTCCTAAAAGCATGTGTGCATCATCAGAATCAGTAAGTATTAATTCCAAAGATTTTGACTGATTATCTGTCAAAAAACGTCCATCTCCTTTATTATATAGTCCTTTACAATGATACCACATTCTTATCTGTTTAAAAAGAAGTCGTACCTGATTTGACTTTGAAAGTCAAAAAAGAGAAAACCGTAAAAAGCTACCGGTTTTCTCTTTGTATAAAAAAACTAGGACAGTATCCTGTCCTAGTTTCGATAACGCTCTTAGTTTTCTTGTAATAATTCTTTCACAATTGCGTTAACTTGGTTGCCATCGGCTTTGCCTTTGACTTTCGGCATCATAGCGCCCATCACTTTACCAAAATCTTTTGGTGAAGTGGCGCCAGTTTGCGTCATTACCTCTTGAACTAGTTGACGAATTTCTTCCTCCGTTAGTTGTTGAGGCATATATTTTTCAACAATTGCTATTTCAACTTTTACTTTTTCAACAAGATCGTCGCGTCCCGCCTTTTCAAACTCTGATAAAGAATCTTTTCTCTGTTTCATCTCACGAGACAATACAGTGAGTTCTTCTTCTCCGTTCAATTCACGGCCCGCTTTAATCTGATCATTTTGAATGGCAGTCTTTAACATACGAAGTACGGCTAAAGTTTCTTTGTCTTTAGCTTTCATCGCTGTTTTAATGTCGTCATTCAATGTGGTTAGCAATGACATACCACCAACTCCAATTCATTCAAAACTAGAATTTTTTACGTTTTCTAGCTGCTTCAGATTTTTTCTTACGCTTTACACTTGGTTTTTCGTAGAATTCACGTTTACGTGATTCTTGTAAAGTACCCGCTTTTGAAACGGAACGTTTGAAGCGACGAAGAGCATCATCAAGAGATTCGTTTTTACGAACGACTGTTTTTGACATGTTATTCCCTCCCTCCGAGCTTAAAAAGTAACCGTTTTTCTTATTTGTGGGAAAAACCCACAAATTAAAATACTGTCCTTGTTATATTATAGCTAAAGCATAAATAACCGTCAACCACTCTACTGATAAAATACGAAATTTTTGTTTGATTTTTCGTCTTATTCGCTATTTTTCGCAACAATCGGCACAACGACCAAGTATTTCAAAGCGATGTCCTTCAATTGAACAACCTTTTAACTGTTCTTCAAAAAAATTCATCGGACACATGTGAATTTCTTCCGTTTTGCCACAAACCGTACAAATAAAGTGATGATGATGTTCCACCTCTTGGCAACAACGGAAGCGAAACTTTTGCTCGCCATTTAATTCTGTTTTTTCCAGCAATTCTAAGCGCTCAAAGTCATGCAAGTTACGATAAACCGTATCATAACTGACTCCTTTAAAGGTTTCATTCATAAATTCATACACTTCACGTGCAGAAACATACCGATTTCGCTTAATCAAATAGCTCATCAGTAATTCTCGTTTTTTAGTATATTTTAATCCACTGGCTTTCATGGTTTCTAAGGCTTGTTCAATATTGGTTTTTACTGGTGCCATCGCCATTTCCTCCCTCACCAACCTAAATCAGAATCATTACGAAATAGATTCTGGACTTATGGTATAATAAAATTATTAAAAATGCAAGAAAGGACTTACCCTCTATGACTATTTCTGAAGAAAAAAAATGTGTGACGATTTTTGTCATCTCAGATTCTGCTGGCGAGACCGCTTCAAAATTGGCGGCTGCTTCAATGGCCCAGTACCCCACTGTTGATTTTACTTTGATTAGACGAACATTCGTTAAAGACGAAGATAAACTGGTGCAAGCGTTAGAAGATGCCAAAAAAGCAGAAGCCATGGTACTGCATACTATTATTAATGATCATCTCGTGGCGATTGCTAATCAATTTTTCAATGAGCATCAATTGTTCCATTTTGACATTTTGACACCACCAGTTGCGGAAATCGAACGATTAACAGGTGTCGCACCCATGCGGGAACCAGGTGCCTTACATCATCTGAATGAAAATTATTTTAAACGAATTGAAGCAATGGAATTTGCTGTCAAATATGACGATGGCAAGGACCCACGAGGCTTTTTAGAAGCGGATGTGTTACTTCTTGGCGTTTCCCGAACTTCTAAAACACCGCTAAGTCTCTTTTTAGCCAACAAGAACTTAAAAGTTGCTAATTTGCCACTGATTCCTGAAGCACATTTACCGAAACAATTATTCGAAATGGACCCTAAAAAAATTGTTGGCTTAACCAATGATCCCAATGTTTTAAACGGGATTCGTAAAGAACGAATGCGCGCATATGGATTACCTGAAAATACTTCTTATTCAGATATTGAAAAAATTCGGCGAGAACTGGCTTTTGCTAATGATCTTTATCAAAAATTAGGTTGTATCGTTATTGATGTCGCTTCTCTTTCAATTGAAGAAACTGCCTCAATGATTCTTAATGCTTTGAACTTAGAAGATCATAGTTATTATTCCACGGAAACAGCCGAGGATTAAAAAAAACGAGAAAAAATCACTAGTGATTTTTTCTCGTTTTTTTTAAAAGACTTGAACGCCTTCTTGATCAATATTGAAAATTTGGATGCTCGCTTTGGTAGATAATTTCTCCAAACTTTGAACAATTTCGTTGGTTCGTTCTTCTGGCGACAAGATTAGCACAGTTGGACCAGCACCGCTTAAGAAAGAGCCATAAGCACCTCTTTGCTGAGTTAAACGACGAATTTCTTTTAAGTGAGGAACCAATGAACGACGATACGTTTCATGCCATTTATCTTGTTCCATCATTTTGCCTGCTAAAGGTAAATCCCCGTTTAAAATTGCGGCAATCATAACATTGGCAATTGAGCTGGCCGCGACCGCTTCTTTATAAGTCAATTTTTCGGGCAAAACAGCGCGACTTTTTTCGGTAAATAATGGTTCCTCTGGAATAAATGCAATGACATCACACATTGGAAAGTGATGTTTGACATGGTAGACTTGGTTTTCTACATGGCTAGCCACCACGAAATCTCCTAAAATAGCTGGGGCCACATTATCCGGATGTCCTTCCATCTCTGTGGCCAAACGGACTTTTTCTTTAGGGGACAAATTTAAATGTGCTAGTCGGTTAGCTAATTCAATGCCTGCTACAATCACACTTGAGCTACTGCCTAGTCCTCTTGCAAGGGGAATGTCAGAAACCATCCGAATAACTTTTGGTGTTAATTCTGGTGCAATTTTCAATGCCGTTTGAATTAATAAATTCTCTTCATTAGTAGGAATCTCTTCTCCCATAGTATGTTGAATTTCCCAAAATTCACTTTCACCTAAAACGTTGATTGTTAAATAAGCGGATAATGCAATGCCACATGAGTCAAAGCCAGGTCCTAAGTTGGCACTAGTGGCAGGTACTCTTATTTTCATAGTGTTGCGACTCCTTTTCGTAAGTGCAGACGCATTTCTTCCACGTCACTCATTTTTGAAATAGTTACTTCTGTCTCCATTGCTGTATCAGGATCTTTCAGTCCGTTACCAGTAAAGACTGCCACGACGGTTTCACCTGCTTTGATTTTACCGCTTTTAACATGTTGAATAACTCCAGCTAATGAGGCAGCCGAACCAGGTTCAATGAAAACCCCATCTTGAGCAGCAATTTTTCGGTAAGCCGTTAAAATTTCTTGATCTGTCACGGCATCAATGAAACCACCCGATTCATCGCGTGCCTGTTCTGCTAATTGCCAACTAGCAGGATTTCCAATCCGGATCGCTGTTGCCACGGTTTCAGGTTGTTCAATCACTTGGCCTTTCACGATCGCTGCGGCACCTTCTGCTTCAAAACCATGCATTCTTGGTAAAGTTGTTCCTTGTTTTTCATGCCATTCCTTAAAGCCTTTCCAGTAAGCGGAAATATTGCCGGCATTTCCAACTGGAATCGCTAAGACATCGGGCGCTTGACCTAATTGTTCACAAACTTCAAAAGCTGCTGTCTTTTGCCCTTCTAAGCGATAAGGATTCACTGAATTAACTAGCGCAACTGCCTCAGTTTTCGCAATCTCTCGCACCGCTTTTAATGCTTCATCAAAGTTACCTGGAATCGAAATAATGTCCGCCCCATACATAATAGCTTGCGCCAATTTTCCCAGTGCGATTTTCCCTTCTGGAATCACTACATACGCTTTAATGCCTGCTCTTGTGGCATACGCAGCAGCGGCGGCACTAGTATTTCCTGTAGAAGCACAAACAATCGCTTTGGCACCTTCTTCTACCGCTTTTGCTACAGCCATCACCATCCCGCGATCTTTGAATGAGCCAGTGGGATTTAAGCCTTCGTATTTTCCATATAATTGAATACCTAATTCTTTGGATAAATTAGGTAAAGGAATCAGTGGCGTATTTCCTTCGGCTAAAGAAATCATTGGTGTTTTTTCTGTTACGGGCAAATACGCTTGATACTGTTTTAACAAACCTTCATACATGTTTACTCATCTCCTATAACCTTCATTACATTCAATAACTGAAAGGCTTCCGTATTTTGAATAGCTATCACAACTTGTTGCATTTGTGCTTTTGATATCTGGTGTGTAATGGCAACAATTCTTGCTCGCTGTCCATCTGATTTCTGTTGAACTAATTGATCAAAGCTGACTTCTGCTTTAGTCATTAATTGCGTCAACTGCAAAAATTGTCCTGGTGTATCTGGAACATCTAATGAAAAATAGTACTGCCCAAATACATTTTCGGAACTCGTCAATTGGGTTTTATGTTGATACGAATTGAACATATGGCCAGTCGTTGCCAAGCGAATGTTTTTAGCAATCGTAATTAAATCACTGACCACACTGGTTGCTGTCGGTTTAGCGCCAGCTCCTGGACCGTAATACATTGATTCCCCCACGCCTGCACTTTTAATAAATACTGCATTGTACTCATTCCGAACAGATGCAATAGGGTGCTTTTGATTGACTAGCATAGGCGCTACTTCCACCGAGATACTATGCTCATTTTGTTCAGCAGAGCCAATCAATTTGATTTCATACCCCAGTTGTTTAGCCATAGCGACATCATCTAAAGACAATCCGCGAATTCCACGAATATCAACTTGTGGTAATGAAACATTCATCCCAAAAGCAAATTGACTTAAAATAACCATTTTATAGGCTGCGTCAATTCCATCGACATCATTTGTCGGATCCGCTTCAGCAAATCCCAACGCTTGCGCTTCTGCTAAAGCTTCTTCATAACTTTTATCAGCAGAAACCATTTGCGTAAGCATATAATTCGTCGTACCGTTCACAATCCCTAAAACTTGTTGAATATTGTCTGCCGCTAAGCTATTAGCAATTGTTCTTAAAATTGGAATCCCGCCAGCAACACTTGCTTCGTAATATAAATCACAATGATGTTTTTGGGCTAACGCTACTAATTCACTCCCATGTTGCGCCAGTAAATCTTTATTGGCAGTCACAATATGTTTGCCCTTTTCTAAAGCTTTCATGATATAGGTTTTGGCTGGTTCAATGGTTCCCATTAATTCCACAACGATTTGAATCTCTTTATCTTCTAAAATATCATCAATTGAAGTTGTTAAAGAAAGACCGTATTCTTCCGCTTGTGCTTGTTTCGTTTCAAGATTTCGGACAAATGCTTTTTCAATGACTACATTCATTCCTGTCACTTGTGAAATTTTCTCTTGATGTTCTTTCAAGAGAGTTAAAACGCCAGTGCCTACAGTCCCTAATCCTAGTAACCCGATTTTTAAGGTATCCTTCATTTTTACCTCCATCAACAGCGCTATTCTAGTTACGCTATTTTTTCCTACTTTTTATCGATGTTCAATATGCTCAAAGGTCTGATTTAAAATATCTATTACATGATGATCATCCAATGTATAAAAAATCGTTTTTCCTTCGCGACGTGCCTTGACAACCCGGCTATCTCTTAATAATTTTAGTTGATGAGAAACGGCGGACTGTTCCATTCCCAATTGTTCACTAATCGCCGTTACGTTATGTTCGCCTTCTTTTAAAAGTAGCAAAATTCTTAAACGTGTTGGATCACTTAATACTTTATATAATTGACTTACTTGTTTGATTTCTTCCATTTGTTTCATTATAGTCGCCTCACTTTGCACTCATTATAACACAGAGTTTTTTAAAATAAGAACTGCGATTGTTCTTTCCTACGAAAAATATGGCACAAAGAAAGTTGGAAAAATGACAAACTTGTCGATTTTCCAACTTTCTTCATCTATTCGTGGTTGGCTTGCTGAACTGCATCCATCACGGCATAACGGAAGCCATTTTTTTCTAGAGCTACGACACCGCGAATCGTACTTCCTCCTGGAGAAGTCACTTCATCTTTCAATGCTCCTGGGTGTTTTTTCGTGTCTAAGGCTAAGGTCGCCGTTCCTTTTATCATTTGAGCGACAATTTCATAAGATAAGTCTCTTGGTAACCCTTCTAAGACTGCTGCATCTCCCAATGCTTCCATAAAGATATCAACAAAAGCTGGACTGCAACCAGCCACAGTACCAAAAGTTTCCAGTTGCGCTTCACGAATTTCTTTGACTAACCCTAAAGTAGCAAGAAGTTCCATTACCAGGTCCTTCGTTTGGCCTTCAATTGTTGGTGCCAAGGCTACGCCAATCACGCCTTGATTCACGCTAACTGGTGTATTAGGAATGGCATGAACAACTTTGGCTTCTTTATTGCCAAGGGCCATTTGTGCTTCTTGTATGGTATGACCTGTTGCAACAGAAATCAATAGACTTTCGTTGGAAAAATGAGGGGCTAATTCCTGAAGGACAGGTAACACGACCTTTGCTCCTGTCGCAATAAAAATAACCTTACATTCTTGGAAAAGTGCATAATCTGTGACAAGTTGAAAGCCCCACTCTTTTTGAAGTGCTTCTGCGGTTCCACTTGAGCCGCCTTTCACATATAAATGTTCCTTCTTGACTGCCTCAGCTTTCAGTAACCCTTTAATCATGGCACCGCCCATACTGCCAGCACCGATAAAGCCAATTTTCATAGCATTCCCTCCTTAGTTAAATAAAGTGTTTGTGTCAAAAGTCAATTAGCTTTTGACACAAACACTAACATTCGTACTTTTTTCCGTACAGCCTGTTTCGTTTATTTTATTTTGTTAATTCATTAACGACTGCTTCAAACGCAGCAATTTTTTCAGAAGCTTCTGAACTACTTGTTGCTTTTGTCGCTAGATAGAATTTAATTTTTGGTTCTGTTCCTGATGGTCGGATAGCAATCCAACTACCATCTTCTAAATGATATTTCAACACATCAGAAGGAGGCGTTTGTAATTGTTCTGTTTGACCATCTGCAAAAGTGCGTGTTAATTCTTTAAAATCTTCCGTTTGAGCAACTTGAATCCCGGCAAACTCAGTTGGCGCTTGTTCACGACATTTTGCCATTAAAGCTTTGATTTTACCGCTGCCTTCAATTCCGCTCATTGTTACGGAAATAGTTTTTTCTTCAAAGTAACCAAATTCTTCAAAGATATCTTGTAAGCCATCGTATAATGTTTTTCCTTGTTTTTTATAGAAAGCCGCTACTTCTGCTAATAAAACTAACGCTTGAATTGCATCTTTATCACGAACAAAAGGTTTCACTAAGTAACCATAACTTTCTTCAAAACCAAACATAAACGTTTGACTGTGGTCTTCTTCGTATTGTTGAATTTTTTCAGCAATAAATTTGAAACCTGTTAAAACATTAAACATCTTCGTATTATATTTCTCAGCAATCGCTGTAGCAAGTTCACTAGAAACGATTGATTTTAGAACCGCAGCATTTTGAGGCAACGTGCCTGCTTGTTGATGGGCTTCTAAAATATAATGAATCATAATTGAACCTAATTGATTTCCTGTTAATACTTGGTAGTCTCCGTTTGGCATCCGCACAGCAGCACCTAAACGATCAGCATCTGGATCTGTTGCAATCAATAAATCAGCGCCTTCTTTTTCCCCTAAACGAATCGCGTATTCAAAAGCTGAATGTTCTTCAGGGTTTGGTGACTTAACTGTAGTAAAGTCAGGATCAGCAACGGCTTGCTCAGGTACTAAAACAAATTTTTCAAAACCGGCTTGTTTTAATGCCTTTTCTCCTAACATTTTCCCAGTTCCATGTAAGGGAGTGTAAACTAATTTTAATTCTTTACCCATTTCGTTAATTAATTCTTGATTAATCGTAACTGTTTTAATTTCTTTCAAATACGCGTTATCGACTTCTTCACCAACAATGTTAATTAAACCGCTGTGGGCAACTTCTTCATCTGATAAGACATCAATTTTCAAAGGATTTTCGATACTACGAACATATTTAGTTAATGCATCTGCATCAGCTGGCGGCATTTGACCACCGTCTTCACCATAGACTTTGTAGCCATTATAGGCAGCTGGATTGTGAGAAGCCGTAATCATGATTCCCGCAAAAGCTTTAAAGTAGCGGACCGCAAAAGATAATTCTGGTGTTGGTCGTAAGCTTTCAAACACAAAAGAAGGAATATCATGTTTAGCTAATGTTTTAGCTGCTTCCATTGCAAATTCTGGAGACATATGACGTGAATCATAGGCAATGGCTACACCGCGACGTTTCGTTTCAGGATCTTGCGTATCCATAAAACGTGCAAGCCCTTCTGTCGCTTGACGAACCGTAAAGATATTCATTCGATTAATACCGGCGCCTAAAATCCCGCGCATCCCGGCAGTCCCAAATTCTAATGGTGCGTAAAATGCATCTTCACATTTTTCAGGGTCTGTATTTAAGTCCTTTAATTCATTTTTTAAATTTTCTGGAATATTTTCTTCATTTAACCATTGTTGGTAAACTTGTTCCCAAGACATGGAAAACACCTCATTTGTTTTTTTGTTTTTACTTTTTAAGTATAGCATTGGATATTCGTTTAGAAAAGGGAAGTTGTAGCGTTTTCTCTCAGCAAATGATTTTTATAAGAAAAATCTTACTTAGTGTTCTATTTTTGTTTGTCTATTTTCAGAAAGCTGTCGTGTAATCCGTACCATTCGCTCACAAAAAAGAGGCATTTCTTCTGGTGAAATTCGGGAACAGTTCAAGCGAATACTTCCACGTTTTTCACTAAAAGCTACACTTGGTGCTACCAAAACACCTTCTCGTAAAAACACTTGCCAATCTTCTGGCTTAAGTGCCCCTTGACGCCAATGTGCCCATAAATAAAAACCACCTTTTACTGGCGAAACTTCCCATTCTGGCAACGATTTAAATACTTGATACACATCTGTTGCTCGTTGTTCCACTTGTTTATTTAATAACGTAATTTTTTCAGAAAAAGAAGGATCTTCAATCGCCATTTTAGCGAGCATCTGCGGAAAAATACTCAACGAAACATCCATCATTTTTCTGGCTTCTGCAATTTGTTTCGTCACAGAGGCGGGCGCACTTAACCAACCAATTTTCGTGGTCGAACCTAAAATTTTTGACAACGAACCGATATACAAGACATTATCTGGATCTAATTTTTTTAAAGGAGGAATTTCTGTTTTCGGGATAAAACTTAGCTGCCCAAAAACATCATCTTCTAAAATAGGAACTTGATACGTTTGACAAACTTTCACTAGCTGTTCTCTTTTTCTTAAAGGCATCACTGTCCCAGTGGGATTTTGAAAGGAAGGATTAACCATAACCATTTTGATGCGATGTTGTCGGATTGTTTGTTCTAGCGCTTCAAGATCAATCCCTTCCTCTGTCATGGGCACACCAAATAAGCGCACACCAGCAGCTTGGAAAATTGGTAAGGCATAGAAGAAAGATGGATCTTCTACAGCAACACTATCTCCTTGTCTCAATAAAACTTGCAAAACTAAAAAAAGTGCTTGTTGCGCACCTGAAGTAAGCAATAAACTTTCACTTGGTAAATGAAGCTGATATTCCGTTGCTGTAATGGCTTGGATTTCTTTTCTTAACGGCAAATAACCTAATTCATCTTGTGCTTCCTCTTTTAAAAATTGTTTCCAATTTAATGCTGGAAAATCGAAACTGGGAATTAAGTCTAACGGCAACTCACCTGTATACATATCTAAGTCAGTCGGCAAATTTTGTTTAGCACGTAACTCAATCTCTGTCACCAAGGGATGAACTTGTTTGAACACATTTTGTTCTAAATAACGATGCCAATCCGTTCGTGGCGTCATCATTACCCCCCATTTCCCTTCGTTGACAATCGTTCCGCTCCCTCTTTTTCGCACAATCCAACCTAAGTCCACCAGTTCGTCTAATGCATGAACAACGGTTGAACGATTGACAGACAAGTACTCTGCCAGTTTACGTTCCGAAGGGATTTTTTCACCTGGTAATAATTCGCCTGTTTGAATCTTTTGAATAATCATTTCCATAATACTGCGATAAATGGGAACATTTTGTTCTTTTTTAAGTTGCCACATAGCAATCACCTCAACAATTGGATGAGTTAAAAGTAATCCAGTTCAATACTTTTGTCAATCGAAAATACAAGAAAAGTGAGACAGCCGTTTTGACGAATGTCCCACTTTTCTGTTTTACTATTAACAGGTTTGTCTCAATGTTTGTGTAAAAATGCTTGGATGGTGTTATAAAAGATTCCTGCGAACATAAAGATTAACCAACTAAACCGCCAATCCCCTAAAACAAAACTAATAAATAGATAGAGTGCAACAACTAAGGGCCAATAAACGGATGCAATAATTGCACCGACAGGATTTCCCACAGGTCCTTCCTCTGTTTTAGTTTGCTGAGGGGCAAAATCAGGATGACCAACATGTTCTGAATAAAAATAAGTTTCATTCAACAATTTATTAAAACTTCCTTTAATTACTCCACCAAATATAAACAAGAAGACACCAACCGATACTAAAAAGAAGAGCCAACTAATCCCCATCGTTCCATTATAATATTGTCCGCCCATCATTTGATGCATGGAACGGCGCATCATCAGATGAAGGCCACTACTAAAGACAACAACTGGGATTAAACCCAAAATACAAAAAACGACACCCGCTGCCATACAAAAAATAAATGATCGTTGAAAACTTTGTTCTCTTTGTGCAACTTCTTTTTTTAACTTAGTCGGAATCAATCGTTGCCCCAGTTGTTTGTCCATTGCAACAAACCGATTACCAGCAACAATAAATAATGGAACGCCAATTGCCACACCTATGAAAAGACAAACTAAACCGAGACCGTTAGAAAGAACACCACGCATACCAACCAGCAAGCCAACACTCACCATGATTGCAACAACACCAAGACCAATTTGAATAGCACCTTTACGTTGGACAGCTAAATAGTCAAGTCCTTCCTCCACTGAAATTTCTGGCAAACCGTTCATTGAATCGTTTGTTTCATCCACTTGTTTATTTTCTAAATTCAATTCTTCCATTAATTCATCAATAGTACCAAATTCAGAAATAATTGTACCAATTGCTTCATTTTCCGATTTTCCTTGGCTGAGCAAATCTTCATAACGATCCTCAGCATTTGCTAATAAGTCCGCCTTTAATTGTTTTGTTTCAGATGTTTCAACAACGCCTGAAAATAAGCTATCAATAAATTCTTCTATAATTTTCATTTTCCCATCTCCTTTACAAATGCTTCGACGACGTCTTTTGTTACTTCCCATTCTAGTAACTTTTCCTCTAAATAACGCTCTCCTGCATGGGTTATTTGATAATAGGTCCGCTTTTTGCCATGCGTTACTTCTCCTGGAAATGATTCAATGTAGCCATTTTTCTCTAAACGTGTAAAAGCAGAATAAAGTGTCGTTTCTTTAATCGAATATTGTTCTTTAGAAATTTCACGAATGCGTTTAGAAATCGCATAACCATATGAAGCGCCGGATTGTAAGATTGAGAGAATAAAGGTATCGTTGTATCCTCGAATTGCATCACTACCAATCACATAAATTCCTCCCTCAAGTACTTCAACTATCGTACTACGTCTGTCGTTGTAATTATCTTAACACGATTACTACGATAGGTAAAGTAAAAAAAGCACGTAATGCAGAAATCATTTTAATTTCTGCACTACGTGCTGTCTTCTTTTCAGTCTATAGTTGAATGTTAAATGGTATCACCATTAAAAATAGAATTTTTTACAATCACATAATCAACTTTACGAATCGCTTCTAAATCGCGACCTCCCGCGTATGAAATGGAAGATTGTAAATCTTGTTGCATTTCGACTAAAGTATCTGCCAACTTCCCTTTATGGCGTAACCAGATTTTTTTGCCTTCAACGTTTTTCTTTTCGCCTTTTTGGAATTCAGAGGCGCTACCAAAGTATTCTTTGTAAACAACGCCATCTTCCACTTTTGTTTCACCTGGTGATTCTTCATGTCCAGCAAATAATGAACCAATCATGACCATAGTTGCCCCAAAACGCACAGATTTTGCAATGTCTCCATGGGTCCGAATCCCACCATCTGCAATAATTGGTTTCCGAGCAGCTTTGGCACACCAACGTAAAGCCGCTAACTGCCAGCCACCTGTCCCAAAGCCAGTCTTAATTTTAGTAATACAAACTTTTCCTGGTCCAATCCCCACTTTGGTGGCATCGGCTCCAGCGTTTTCTAATTCGCGAACGGCTTCTGGTGTTCCAACATTGCCCGCAATAACGAACGTTTCTGGTAAAGATTTTTTCAAGTGTTGAATCATATTAATCACCGCATTTGAATGACCATGGGCGATATCAATTGTCACGTAGTCAGGAACTAAACCTTCTCGGGCTAACGTTTCAACAAAAGCGTATTCCCCTTCTTTCACACCCACACTAATTGACGTGATCAAGCCCTTTTGTTGCATTTTTTTAATAAATGGCACTCGGGCCTCTTCATCAAACCGATGCATGATATAAAAATAACCATTTTCAGCAAGGGTTTCCGCAATCGTTTCATCAATAATTGTTTGCATGTTCGCTGGAACGACAGGCATTTTAAACGAATGTTTTCCTAAAGTTACTGTAGTATCACATTCAGAACGACTATTCACGATACATTTATTGGGAATTAATTGGACATCTTCATAATCAAAAACTTTCATACTTACTGCCTCCTAGTTATTTACAAAAATAACGTAAAAACCGAACATTCGGCCGTTTAACGTTCGTGTTTAAAAACACCATTGTTAATTTACACTATTTATCGCCACTTGTCAAAGGCGTTTTAACGAAAATTAATCTTTTTACCCTTCTTGAACGTTTGGTAAAATGGCCTGCAATAAAATAGCAACAATTGAGGCAGTTGCCACGGGTGAACTAAACAAATATTGTAAAAATTGTGGTAGAGTTTCCAAAAACTCTTTTGGTAACAATGTCAACGCTAATGTCATAATAATCGGAACGGCAATTACATACATCTCTTTTTCATGAATTGTTACATCACTCATGACTTTCATTCCACTTACAGAAATGATGCCGCAAACAACCACAAAAACACCGCCGATAACTGGTGCCGGAATGGCCGAAATCAAGGTGGAAAGTTTTCCAGATAAGCCAAATAAGACAAACCACGCACCTGCAGCCACAAAAACCTTGCGACTAGCAACTCCAGTGATTGAAATAATCCCAGCATTTGTAGAGTAACTAGTTACTGGCGTGCCGCCAATGAATGAAGAAACTAAGCAACCTAAGCCTTCGCCAATTACGCCGCGATTAATTTTTTCTTCGGTCAAAGGTTCAGCGACAACATGACTCACAGCAAACCAAGTGCCTGTTGTTTCCGCCATTAAAACCAGATAAATAACTAACATCGTGGCAATGGCTGACCAATCAAATTGGAAAGAAAAGTTAACTAATGGTAACTGAGGCAAACTAAACCAAGCCGCTTCACTAACGGCTGATAAATCAAGTACCCCTAATAATTGTGCCGCGATGCTCCCAAATAATAATGCCAAAATGACAGAAGAAACGCGGAAAATCCGCCCTTTTTTCAAAGCAGAACCTAAGAGCGCAAAGAAGATCAACGTCCCCGCTGCTATAAATGCTAATAAAATATTTTGTCCTAATTCCCCTTTTGCATGGTAAATATTATCCGATAAAGCGACTGGCATTAACGAAAGCCCCACCACAAAAATAATTGTTCCTCCCACAATTGGTGGAACAAATTTAGTGATTAAACGATTAAAGATACCAGTAAATCCTAATATAATAACAACAATTGCCCCCACTAAACTAGCACCTAAAACTGCGCCCCAGCCATTTCCTTGTTGGTTATTGGCAAAATAAATTCCTGCAATTGCCCCGATTGGAATAAATGAAGGGCCTTGCGCAACTGGTAATCTCATACAAAAATGAGATTGAATAATCGTGGCAAGTCCTGCTGCTATGAATGTTGCTTGAATTAAAGAAGACGTTTGTGCTGTGCTAATACCAATAATTGAAGCAATGATTACAGGTACGACGTACACGTCCATTGCTAAGACATGCTGAATCCCTAACATAGTGGCCTGCCCAAAAGATACTGAATCTTCTGGCCCCACTGTTAAATGAAGATTATTTTGTTTCTTTTCACTCATTTTTTATACTCCTTTAGTTGCTGACATTAAATTTTTATCATGTACTTTTTCACCTTGTACCCAGACTTCTCGAATATTTTCTGGTCGTGCTAAATATAAGATTTTTTGGAAAATATCAAGCAATGATTCCCCTGGATTTTTAGGGATTCGTGCTTGTGACAAGCTTGTATTAATAATTTGAACATCCCAAGCATACCCTTTTTCTAATTTTCCAATTGGCAAACTTAGCGCTTGACCACCACCAGCAGTAGCTAAATAAAACGCTTCATTTACTGTAATCCGTGCTGTTTTAACACCTCGTACTTCTGGTTTTTTTGTAGCATCCACGCCATCTTCTAACATTCTAGAAGAAATAACTGCTTGCTTTAAATTGTCAAAAAGACTTGGTGAAAAACCACCTGAAAGATCACTACCTAAACCAACTTCTACTTGATGTTGATGTACTAATTTTGCAATCGGTGTTACTGCATTGCCAAAATAAGCATTAGAGATTGGGCAGTGCGCCACAGCCGTCCCTGTTTCATGGAATAAATTCATATCTGCTTCTTCTAAAAAGCCTGCATGTGCCATCACTGCTTTTTCTGTCAATAAACCAAAATCATTCAATGCTTGAGCATCATTTTTTCCAAAACGTTCTTGAACAAATTGATGTTCCCAATCACTCTCACTACAATGACTTTGAACATGGACTTGATATTTCGCTGCTAATTCTCCTAATCCTTTAAGTGCTTCTTCTGTACAACTAGGAATGAAACGCGGAGTTACAACGGGATACACGCCTTGTTTTGTTTGCTGCGCTAATGCTTGAATTTCTTGAATAAACCGTTCCGTTTCTTCTAATGCTTGTTGCGTTGTTTGATCACGATAGTATTCAGGATTCTCATTAAGATCATCCATTACAACTTTGCCAATTAAGCCACGCTGCCCTTTTTCCGCACAAATCTCTGCCAAACGACGGCTAGCTTCATAATGAATGGTTGCAAAATAAAGGGCTGTTGTTGTCCCATTAGCTAACAATTGGGTTACCAGTTCATCATAGACTTGTTGGGCAAATGTTAAATCTGCAAATTTGGACTCCAAAGGAAACGTGTACGTATTCAGCCATTCATACAATGGAATATCCAAGGCGGTCCCAGATTGTGCCCACTGAGGTGCATGGACATGTAAATCAACAAAGCCGGGTAAAAGATAAGAATCTTGGGGCAATTCTTGAAAACGTTGTGCCTCTTTTTGTTCTGCTAGCACAGTTTCATACGCTTCAGCATCTGGTTCAATTATTTCCTGAATTACTCCGGCCTCATCTATACAAAAAAGTGTCTCTTCATAAACTTTAATCTCTTGCAAATTTTTACTAGAAAAACCTGTTCCTTTTATTACAAAATGAAACATTTAATACTCCTCCTTACTATCACATGAAGATTATACATAAACTTTCGCTTAATAACTATAAAAATGTGATTTTTTTTAAAAAAATACGTGTTAAAACAAGCAAAAACCGAACATTCTAAGAATGATTTATTTTTTCTTTGGATAAACAAGAAAACTTTCTATTCTTAAGATTCTTCGGTATACTTGAAGAGAATCGTTAGAACTTTAGGAGGTCCTGAGATGATACAGATCGAACAAATTAGAACAGGTGTTATTCAAGAAAACTGTTATCTTGTTTATAATGAAGAAGCATTATTAATTATTGATCCAGGTGCAGAAGGAGCAAAACTAATTCAAGAAATTACCCGTTTAGGGAAGAAACCAGCCGCTATTTTATTAACACATACTCACTATGATCATATTGGTGCGGTAGAAGAATTGCGCCATCATTATCAAATCCCTGTTTATGTTAGTCCATTAGAACAAGCGTGGCTTTCCAATCCTATTTTGAATCTTTCAGGATTAGGCAGACATGATGATATAGCAAATATTATTGTTCAGCCCGCCGAACATGAATTTAAACTAACCGATTATGAAATTGGCGGCATGAAATTTTCCGTAGTCCCAACACCTGGTCATTCAATTGGTAGCGTCAGCTTTGTCTTTGATGATTTTGTTGTTGTTGGGGATGCATTGTTTAAAGGTAGTATTGGTCGTACCGATTTGCACACTGGTGATATGCAACAATTATTACACAGCATTACGACCTATCTATTCACTTTACCAGAAGAATTTCCTGTTTATCCAGGCCATGGTGATGCCACAACCATTCAACATGAAAAAGCCACAAACCCATTTTTTAATTAGAGATTTATTCACTATTTAAAGAAACTTAGGAGGAGTAGCAATGACTGAAGCAACGACACTTTATATTATTCGTCACGGAAAAACCATGTTTAATACGATTGGCCGTACCCAAGGCTGGTCAGATACCCCCTTAACCAAACAAGGAGAAGAAGGCATTTATCATTTAGGCTTAGGTCTTAGGGACATAGACTTTAAGGAAGCCTATAGTAGTGATAGTGGTCGTGCCATGCAAACCGCTCAGATTATTTTACAAGAACATCAAAACCACCAAAAGATTCCTTACCTAACCGATAAACGGATTCGTGAGTGGTGTTTTGGTTCTTTAGATGGTGGCTATGATGGTGAACTTTGGGGTGTGGTGCCACGCATTTTAGCTTTTAAAAGTTATGAGGACATGATGACCACGAAGATTACCTATCGTGATCTAGCAAATGCTATTATTGAAGCCGATACGGCTGACTGGGCGGAGCCTTATGAAGTTATCCGTGATCGTGTTTGGTCTGGTTTCGAAGATATCGCTCATCATCGAGAAAAAAATGGTGGCGGCAAAGTCATGGTGGTTTCCCATGGACTAACAATTTCCTTTTTACTTTCCTTAATTGATGCAAGTTTGCCTATGCAGATGGCGCTGGAGAATGGTAGCGTGACGACCTTAACTTACGAAAAAGGAACATTTACCATTCAAGGAATTAATGATAGTTCTTATATTGAAAAGGGAAAAAAGATCGCTGAAAAGCGCCGTTTATTGTAAAAAAAGAGAAGATTATCTGTCATTTTGACAGATAACCTTCTCTTTTTGTTTATTCTTTTAAACGTTCTACATTTTTTCTTGAGATTTGAATTTTTTCTAAGGTTTCCTTATAGTTTTTTGCTGCATAAGCAAAAAACAAAACATCAACTACATACAATTGTGCCACCAAGGAAACAGTAGCCGCACTTCTCAATGGCACGTCTTCCCCACTAGAGGTTTGAAGGACGATATCACTTTTTTCACCAATCACTGATTTTTCATCTTGTGTGATACTAATAATAGGAATCCCTTGCTGCTTCGCTAAATCAGCTAAAGTACTTGCTTCTTTATTCGTTCCAGAATTAGAAATAACAATAAAAACACTAGGCTTTTCTGTTGAGCCTAACATAGAAGCAAATAAATGATGGTCCAATGTTGTAAATACCGTTCGGCCTAATCGCGTAAACTTTTGATAAATATCTTGAGCAACCAACGAAGAGGCGCCCAACCCATAGACAAAAATTACTTCTGTTTTTTCCAACAAATCGACGGCTTCATTCACTGCGACATCCTCTAATGTCTGACCGCTTCGCTCAACCACATGAACAAAGCGCGCCTGTAACTTTTGTTTAATATCAGCTGTTGATTCCCCTTTAGTAACTTCAGTGTACATTTGCTGCTTCATTTGGCCAAGATTTGCAGATAATAAAAGTTTCAACTCTGTGAAGCCATTCACATCCATAGAATGACAAAAGCGAATAATTGCCGCTGGACTTGATCCTGCTTGTTTCGCTAGCTCTTGCGCATTCATTGAAATAACTGTTTCTGTATTTTTTAAAATATATTCTGCGATTTTCCGTTCTGATTTTGGTAATTGTTGTAGACGATCTTGGATAGATAAGACAATATTTTGTTGCATAAACACCCCTCCTGATACACCATTTCCTACGCAATTAAATTTTAACAAAGAAAAAGGGAGAAGCCAAGTTCTCCTTTTTTCTATTTATTATTTAGTTGTTTGCATATCTTTAGGAATCCCAAAGAATAACGTTGCTACAAAACCACCTGCGTAAGCGGCCAATAAACCTAATACATAAGCAAGCCATTGGTTGTTGGCAATTAACGGAATTAAAGCCACCCCACTTGGTCCAATAGCAATCGCACCAACATTACCGAAGGCCCCAATCACCGCACCACCAATACCACCGCCGATACAAGCAGTAATAAATGGACGTCCTAATGGTAAAGTAACTCCGTAGATTAATGGTTCACCAATACCTAAAATCCCAACTGGCAAGGCACCTTTAATCATTTCAACTAATTTTTTATCTGATTTACAACGAATCCATAATGCTAAAGCTGCACCGACTTGTCCCGCACCAGCCATGGCCAGAATTGGTAATAACAAAGTCATCCCTGTTTGATTAATCATTTCAATGTGGATTGGCGTCAAAATTTGATGTAAACCAAACATTACCATTGGCAAGAAGGTTAAACCAAGAGTAAAGCCAGCAACCATGCCACCTTTTTCTAAGACAACATTGATAATACCAACTAAGCCATTAGAAATAGCTCCGGCTACAGGCATGATTAAGAAAATAGTTGCTAAGCCAATCACTAAAAGTGAAATGGTTGGCGTTACGATAATATCAATTGATTCTGGGACAATTTTATGCAATTGTTTTTCTAACAATGATAATAACCATACGGCAAAAATAACACCGATAATTCCGCCTTGTCCTGCAGATAATGTTCCCCCAGTGAAAATATTACTGATTGGTGCATCTGGATTCATTCCTGTCAACATTGTGACTGCCCCAATAACACCACCCAATGCTGGCGTTGCACCAAAAACGCTGGCACTGTTAATCCCAGTGTAAAGAGCTAAATAAGCAAAAATCCCATTTTTAATGATATTTAAGACATCAATATATTGTTGCCATGAAGCTGAAATATCACCAGCAACAACTAAGTTAGACATAACAGCTGCAATCCCGCCAATAATACCAGCCCCAACAAAGGCAGGAATCATCGGAACAAAGATACTAGAAATGGCTTTTAACACTTTTTTAAATGGTGAAGTGTTATTTTGTTTCGCTTTTTGTTGTGCTTTCATTTGAGCGGCTTTTTCTTCTACTAAATCTTTTCCAGATTTGCCTGCTGCAGCATCAGTTGTGGTGCCATGATTAAATGGTTCTCCCAATTTGACACCTGCTTGATCTACCATTTCTTGTGCAACCTTGTTAACAGTCCCTGGACCAACAACTACTTGCAACGTATCATCTTCTACGACGCCCATAACGCCATCAATTTTTTTCAATCCTTCAATATCCACTTTGTCATAATCCCGGATATCCATACGAACACGAGTCATACAATGAATGACTTTGTCCACGTTTTCTTGACCACCAACTTCTTTATAAATCCCATCAGCAATGCGTTTAATTCTTTCTTCTGCCATGTTAAAACACCCTCCTAATTCCTTAATTTAATGTATTCTTGATAAATTGATTCCCGTCAATTAATTTTTGTGTTGCTTCTTCTTTAGTACTATCAGTTAAAATCATTACAATTGCTAACTTCACATTTTCTTCTGCTTCTACAAATTTTAGTTCGGCAACTTCATAACTACAACCCGTTGCTTCCATAATAATCCGTTTGGAACGCTCCACTAATTTTTCATTGGTTGGTTTTACATCAACCATTAAGTTATTGTAGACTTTCCCAATACCAATCATGGAAATAGTTGATAACATATTTAAAATTAATTTTTGAGCTGTCCCAGATTTCAAGCGAGTCGAACCTGTTAAAAATTCAGGTCCTGCATCTACTTCAATCGGCATTTGCGCATACTTACTAATTTCGGCATTTTTATTACATGCCACAGTTGCGGTAGCTGCTCCCACCGTTGTAGCATATTCTAAACCGCCAATTACATAAGGCGTCCGACCACTGGCTGCAATCCCGACAACAATGTCATTTGCTGATAGTTTTAGATCAACTAAATCTTGACGACCTAGTTCTTTTGAATCTTCAGCACCTTCTACTGCGACAGTCATTGCTTTTTGACCACCAGCGATGAGGCCTTGAACCATCTCTGGCTCGACGCCAAAAGTTGGTACACATTCGGCTGCATCTAAGACACCTAACCGACCACTCGTACCAGCGCCCATGTAGATCAAGCGGCCGCCTTGATTGAAGCTTTTGATGATGGCTTCTACCACTGGTTCAATGGCTGCTAATTCTTGACCCACTGCCATTGCAACTTTTTGGTCTTCTTGATTCATTTTTTGTAAAGCTTCTTTGACACTCATCTCATCTAAGCCCATTGTATTTTCATTTCTACGTTCAGTTGTTAAGTTTTCTAAATTCATTCTCTATCGTTCCTTCCGTGACCAGCGTAAATTGATTTCCTGCCTTGATTAACGGCAATATCGTTTGATCTTTTTCAATAATTCGTGTAATCGTATTGACTTTTTCATCTTTCAGCAAGTCCACCAGTGTGACTTGAATTTCTCCCATATAGCGACCATATTTTTCATTATCAATCGTTACGGTTCCCACTGGACGTGCTTCAGTCTGCTCTGACTCAATCGTTGCAATTTCATCTTTTCTGAACATTTCACTCGTTCTTGATAATTCACTTCGCAAAACATCTCTTGCAGCATCTAAACGATTGGTATGAGTCCCAAGTATTCGCTTCAAATAGCGGCTCTCGCTAGGTGCTACTTCTAACAGAAATTGATTGGTTTGGTGATAATAACCAAATTGAGCCATGGTTCGCTCACTAATTGTAGGATCACCAATATAAACAGCATCGACATAAGGATCAGCCATCAAACCAACGGCAGCGGCGAAAGGATTTTGCCCACGATGTTTTTCTAATGTTGGTAAACCAGCAAAAATTGGGCCTCTTGTTTGCCCATCTCCTGGCACAAAAGTAAAAACTTGTAAGCCTAATTCTTTAAGCCAGCGGTTCTTTTCATTAAAAAATGTTGTTCCAATGCCGGTTTCAGGTCTTGGATAATAATTATGCCAAGCTTCTAAGCGAGAAAAGTCCGCTTGGTGAGCCTTTAACTCAGCCACTTCTTCCAGTGTAATGGTACTAGCATTCAATCCTATATCAATCTTATGTGAAGCATGAGCCATTTGTTCTATCGTAATGCCGTAGTCCATCCGAAGGCCAGTTACGCCCAACTCGATTAAAGGCTCTAATTCATCGAAAGAAAAACCCGCTCTTTTTAACGCTTCACCTGAAATATCTACCATAATTTTCATTTTTTCTGCCTTAGCAATTGCCCCTAAATCAGTCAAGCGTTGGCGATAAAGAGAAGTATCATCTTCTGGAATGTGTAAAGAAGTGAAAATACCATCAAATCCAAGCGCTTTCATCTTTTTGATATAAATAATTGTATCGTTTGTAATCTCTTCACCAAGAAAAACTGAAATACCATACATCTTTTTAGCTCCTCTCTAATACGCTTTCATTATAACTTGTTTGAAATAAAATTTCAACTATTTTTCTAAATATTTTTTAATTCCAAAATAAAATTTTATTTATGTTCAAAAAAAACAGATATTCCTTTATAGAAATATCTGTCTAATTCATTAATTGGCTGTGGCAGAGCCAACTGGTGTACCAGCTGTAACCACGCCAGTTTTCTCTAACGAAAATTGTGTTACTTTATCCATGTTGGTAATAATGACAACCATTTCAGTTCCTTTACCAGCTGCTTTAATTGCTTCTAAATCAGCAATTGCGACCACCGTATCTGCAGTCACTTGGTCGCCTTCTTTCACTTTAATAGTGAACGGTGCCCCGTTTAACTCTACCGTATCGATACCCATGTGTAATAAAATTTCAAGACCGTTTGTCATTTTTAAACCAATGGCATGTTTTGTTTGGAAAACGCTTAAAACTTCTCCTTCAATAGGTGCATAAATTTCACCATTTTCTGGAACTACTGCATAGCCATCTCCCATCATTTTTTGTGAAAAAACAGGATCATTCACTTCACTAATTGGGATAACGGTTCCATTGGCAACGGCATACATTGTATTATTTTCGACAACTTCATTCTTTTTCTTCAAAAATCCAAACATTTCTCTTCCCCAATTTTTTAAAGTATCACTAGTATAGAAAAAAGTTTCATGAATTACAAGTGGCACCTTTGTATAATTCTAAAATTTATTTTAAAATAAGAATTTGCATTGGCATTTACTTTGTCAGCGGGTATACTTATACTTGATGTATTTTGCATTTATTTCAGAAAGGAATGGTGACATGCTTTTTGCTAACCTATGGAAAGCAATTATTCTTGGTATTATCGAAGGAATTACCGAGTGGCTTCCAATTAGTAGTACCGGACATTTAATTTTAGTGGATGAGTTTATTAAACTCGATCTAAGTAAAGATTTTATGGAAATGTTCAACGTCGTTATCCAATTGGGAGCGATTATGGCGGTTGTTATTTTATACTTCCACAAATTGAATCCTTTCTCACCAAAGAAAAATGGCGAAGAGAAAAAAGATACTTGGATTCTTTGGTCTAAAGTCTTAGTCGCTTGTTTACCAGCGGCAGTTATTGGTCTAAAATTTGATGATTATTTAGATGCACATTTTTATAACTTTTTAACAGTATCGATTATGTTAATTGTTTATGGGATTGCTTTTATTATCATTGAAAAACGAAATAAAAATGTTGCACCGAAGTGTACTAATCTAAAAGATTTCACTTATAAAGCCGCTTTAATCGTTGGTGCTTTCCAAGTACTGGCATTAATTCCAGGAACTTCACGTTCAGGAGCGACCATTTTAGGGGCAATCTTAATTGGGGCCTCACGTTTTGTTGCAACAGAGTTTTCATTTTTCTTAGGAATTCCAGTAATGTTTGGAGCAAGTTTTTTAAAAATCTTTAAATTCTTGGCCAAAGGAAATACGTTTGGATCAGAAGAAATCATTATTTTATTAACTGGCTCTATTGTTGCCTTCGTTGTTTCCATCATTGCGATTAAATTCTTATTGAATTACTTGAAGAAAAACGATTTTACAGTTTTCGGTTGGTATCGTGTAATTTTAGGTGCGATTTTAATTGGCTACTGGTTATTCTCATAAAAATAAAACCGTTGCTTTCACTATTGAAAGCAACGGTTTTATTTTTTTAAATCGCCAAACGTTATTCGCTCAATCCCCTGTTCTTCAAACCACTGACGAACACGAGGATCACAAATCGTTGCTAATTCTTTGCAGCGTAAAGTGGTATATGAAGAATTGTCTAAAACAAATTGATCCAAATACCCAACATCAAAATGCATCTCAGCAATTGCCGATTCCGGCATCCGTAATAAACCAAAGTCATCTTTTAAAAAATTCTCCACTGATACGCCTTCGTGAATATAAGATAACGCGCCAGACTCTAACAAATGTGTCACCTGAAAATAACCTTGTTGCGGTGGATATTCTTTTTCCCCACTATATTTCAGGGTTGTATGAAGTCCGTACTCTTCTGCTAATTCTAAAAATACGTGATCAACCACTTCATCCCCAATCGAATGGCAATCAAAATGTTCAGGATAATGTCCAGTTAGTTCCTTAAAGCGCGTCAATTGCGCAATCGTTTCAAGTCGTACTTCTTCATATACGAAGGTTACTTGCTTTTGTTGACGATAATAAGAAGAGCGATGAAAATTGCCTTGTTCATCTACCAATGAAGGAATCATACATGGGTCCGCACAAGGTTTCCCTAATAAAAAATTCGTATGCTGACCTACAAATAATCCTGGATAATTTTTTGCTAACGCAACGGCGTGTTCTGCTGTTGGTAAATTGGGCATCAAAAGTGTCGACGTCGTTAAACCATCGACATAACTTTTGATAATGCCATGATTAATCGCTTCTGACATCCCAAAATCATCAGCATCAACAATTACTTTAACCAACAGCTCCCCCTCTTTTCTTTACGTATTTTTGATGACAATTCCGACAATAATATTAACAGCTGATTCACAATCATTAATCGTGCGCTCAAGCTGATCATAAACATCTTTCCACTTGATAACTTTTAATAAATCTTTTTCGTTAGTCATCAAATCTTTCATGGCGCTACTGTATAATTTATCGCCTTGAGATTCAATCGTATTCACTTCATCAATCAATGAAACTAACGTTTTAGAATTCTTAAATTTTGCAAATTCCTTCGTTGCTGATTTAACGCCTTCTGTCGCTTTAACAATATAAGCAGTTAATTCTAGCGCGGGCGCAATCATTTCTTCGACAACTAAATGATCAAGTAAATAAGACAAACTATTAATGCTATCGATAATGTTATCTAAGTGATCCGTAATATCGACAATATCTTCTCGATCAATCGGCGTAATAAAGGAAATATAGAGTTCATTTAAAATTTTGCGAACAATTTCATCATTCTCTTTTTCCAATTGATGAATCGCTTCTGATTTTTTTACTAAGTTTTCTAATGAATAATTGTCTACAATTTCTTGCAAAACCTTTGCCGCTTCATAAGCATTTGTTGCTAACTGGTTTAATTCTCCAAAATAATCAAATTGTTTTTTACGTGCCATGTTTTTCTCTCCTTAAAAAATTGCAATAAATAATTTTGACATCACATAAGCGATCAGCCCACATCCTGGGAAAGTTAAAATCCATGCTATCAGCATTTCTTTCACGATACGCCAGTCAACACTTGAGATTCGCTTAGAAGCACCTACTCCCATAATCGCTGTCGTTTTTGTATGAGTAGTTGAAACTGGAATCCCAAAAGCCGATGCTAAAAATAAACAAATAGCCGTGCTTAAATCTGCAGTGAAGCCTTGATAGCGTTCGAGTTTTACCATATCCATCCCGACTGATTTAATGATTCTCATGCCGCCCACAGAAGTTCCAATGCCCATTGTAATGGAACACAGAACCATAACCCATAACGGAATCACAAAACCGCCACCTGTTTTTTCGACTAAATTATTATAAAAAAGCACTAACATGAACACGCCCATAAATTTTTGCCCATCTTGCGCACCATGTAAAAAAGCATTAGCTCCTGCACCAAAGGCTTGTCCAACTGTAAAAAATTTGTTGGCTTTTCTTCTAGGCACAGCCGAGAAAGCTTTCACAACAAGTTTGGCAATCAAATATCCGCCGCCAAAGCCCATAACGGTAGAAACAACTAGACCAACAAGCACTTTGATCCATTCCGAGCCATTGACTGCACCCAAACCACCTAATGCCATTGCCGAACCAGTCAAGCCGGCAATTAACGCATGGCTTTCACTTGTGGGAATACCAAAATACCACGCAGCAACTGCCCAAACCACAATTGAAAAAAGCGAAGCAGCCAAAGCCACCTGTGAAGCGTTTCCATTTGCGTCAAAACTAACAATGTTACTAATCGTTTCAGCTACTTGGGCATTAAAAAAGGTCATGACTAATGCACCTAAAAAGTTCATCACAACAGCCATCCAAATTGCGACATTCGGTTTTAACACCCGAGTCGAGACAGCGGTTGCAATTGCGTTCGGCGCATCCGTCCAACCGTTAACAAAAATTACACCCATTACCAAAGTAATCGTTACCAATAATGCAATACTCACAAAGACACCACCATTTTTCATTTATCTATTTTATCATAGCATGTTTTAAAAAAAATGTATGCTTTTTTCTTAAGGCTCTGGCAAATTTTCTTATTTTTTTCTTGAAATTGTCTGTTAAGGAAAAAAACTTGTCGTCTTTTATTGCAATGGAACAATGGATTAGGTATAATGATTACTGTTGAATTACATTGGCTGACCAGTGTAAAACCTAAATCATCGGAGGTGAAACAAATGCCAAATATCGAATCTGCAATCAAACGCGTACGTACAAGTGCTAACGCGAATGCGAAAAATTCATCTCAAACAAACGCAATGCGTACAGCAATCAAGAAATTTGAAGAAGCTGTAGCTGCTGGAGCTGATAACGTCGATGCTTTATACAACGAAGCTGTTAAAGCTGTTGATATGGCTGCAACTAAAGGTTTAATCCATAAAAACAAAGCTAACCGCGATAAAATTCGTTTAAGCAAATTAGCTAAATAATGTGAGATAGAAGTTAGCATTCATGTTAGCTTCTTTTTTCATAAAAAAATGTCCAAGTCTGTTTTCACAAAGACTCGGACATTTTTTTATAAAGGTGAATCAATCCACGGTAAATCCGTTGTGAGATGTTGACTAAATAATTTAGTCTCTTCTCGCAAAGCTAAACGTTGTTGTCGTCTCGTTTCATAATTGGAACAAATCAACTTTTCTTCTGCAGTTTCTGGGACGACTGCCGCTAATTGGAAGTCACTTTCGGGATTCATATGAGACGGAATGGCTACAAAAGTTGTAAAACAAGTCGCCGCTAAATAACGCTCTCCAGTTGTTAAATCTTCTCCTACAACTTTAACAAATACTTCCATCGATTTATGATGCACGCCAGAAACAAACGTTTCAACACACACTGAGTGATTTTCTTTTAAAGGTTTTAAAAAATTTAAGTTATCTAAAGATGCTGTAACTGCCCCTCTCCGACAATGTCGTGAAACGGAAATGGATGCGGCGTCATCAATTAAAGACATTAATTTCCCACCAAATAGTGCACCAAAGGGATTTAAATCAAAGGGAAATACACGATGTGTTTGAATCACTCGTGATTCTCGACAAAATTTTTCTTTCGTCATTAACGATTCCTCTACTTTCATTTATAAACTTTTCCACGCTTTACTTTAGCTTACTTTACCATTTGATGCAATCCTTACTTTTTAGGAAACATTTAAAAAATAACAAATTTGCAAGTCCCATTTATTCATTTTTAGGAAAGTTGCTGTATAATAATAACGGTTAAAGAACTTTTAAGGAGATGGATACACATGAAAATTGCAATTGCTGGTGCCGGCGCTATGGGCAGCCGTTTAGGAATTATGTTGCATCAAGGCGGAAATGATGTAACTTTAATCGATCAATGGCCCGCGCACATTGAAGCCATTCGTAAAAATGGTTTAATCGCTGATTTTAATGGAGAAGAAGTTGTCGCAAAACTACCAATCTTCTCACCAGAAGAAATTGACCATCAAAATGAACAAGTTGATTTAATTATTGCTTTAACCAAAGCACAACAATTAGATGCAATGTTTAAAGCGATTCAACCAATGATTACTGAAAAAACGTATGTACTATGTTTATTAAATGGCTTAGGTCATGAAGATGTACTAGAAAAATATGTGCCAAAAGAAAACATCTTGGTTGGCATTACCATGTGGACAGCTGGTTTAGAAGGACCGGGACTTGTTAAACTTTTAGGTGATGGCGAAATTGAATTAGAAAATATTGATCATTCTGGTAAAAAATTTGCTTTAGAAGTCGTTGATGTCTTCCAAAAAGCTGGTTTAAATCCAAGCTATAGTAGCAATGTTCGCTACTCTATTTGGCGGAAAGCCTGTGTCAATGGTACGCTAAATGGTTTGTGTACAATCCTTGATTGTAATATTGCCGAATTTGGTGCACTATCTGTTAGTGAATCCCTTGTTAAAACATTAATCAGTGAATTTGCAGCAGTCGCAGAAAAAGAAGCCATTCATTTAGATCAAGCAGAAGTCTATACACATATTACTCAAACTTATGATCCAAACGGTATTGGCTTGCACTATCCGTCTATGTATCAAGATTTAATTAAAAATCATCGTCTCACAGAAATTGATTACATTAATGGTGCTGTTTGGCGCAAAGGACAAAAATACAACGTAGCAACACCTTTCTGTGCCATGTTGACACAGCTTGTTCACGGAAAAGAAGAACTATTAGGAGCTAAATAATAAGAAAGTGCCAGAGACAATCGTTGTATGACGATTGTCTCTGGCACTTTCTTATTTTGCTTGCGCAGTCAATTTTAAAATAAATAATTGGAATAGTAATTCTTTATCCATTTGGCCCGTTTTCATGCGGTAATCATTTTCAACTAATTCATCATAAAGTCTTTCTAATCGAGACAATTCAAATCGTCGGACTTGTTGTAACGCTAACTTGACTCGATAAGGATGAACCTTTAATGTATCAGCGATATTCGCTTGTTGATAGCCCATCTTAGCCAAAATTTTTGTTTGTAGAAAAAGGCGAATCTGATTCAATAAGATTGCATTTAACTTAATGGTTTCTTCTCCTTGTAAAAGTAAATCTTCATACAATTGAACAGCTTTTTCACTGTTTCCAGAAAGTACTTCGTTGGTTAAGTCAAAAACATTATGTTCCAAAGACTTAGGGACTAATTCTTGAACCGCACCTCGTGTAATTGTCTTCGTTTCAAGGGCATATAAATACAGCTTCTGTAATTCTCCCATAATTTTTGATAAGTTCAAGTCTGTCAATTGAAGTAATAAATCAAAAGCATCGGAGCGAATAGTGTACCCTTCGCTCTCAATCGTTTGAGAAATGTACTGACGAATAGCCTTTTCATCCATTGGATTGACGTCAACCACTGTGGCATTTTTTTTCAATGCTTTGGTAACTTTTTTGCGTTCATCTAATTTTTCATATGAGGCCATAAAAACAAGAACAGTTGTTGGTGATGGACTTTCCAAATAATTCAATAAAAGATTGACATCATGTTCCACACCGTTTGTTTTTCTTTCGGCAGTTAAAAAGTAAGGATTTTCCACAAAGACAAGGCGATAATCACCAAAAAACGGAATTGTTTCCGCTTCAGCAATCGCTGCACTTAAAGGTGTTTCCTCCATATCAAATGAGAAAAAGTTAAATTGATCATCCTCTTCCGTCAACAATTCTTTCATCAATGTTGTTTTAAATAATTCAGTTAAATAAAGTTCTGTTCCTATTAATAAATACACTGGAGCGATTTTTTGCTCTCGCACTTCTTTCAAAGCTTTTTGTAACTCCATTGGCTCGCTCCTTTTCTCGTTTCTCTTGTTTATCCTATCATGTTACTTCTGGAAATACTAGTCTTGTTCTTTAACAAATTTGGCTTTAGAAAGCCCTTGCCAAGGTAACCATTGATAATAAATCATTCCTTGAAGATCGGTCCGATAATAATTTATTTTTTGCTCCTCCAGCGTCGCTAATGTCTCCTGATGAGGATGTTTAAAACGATTATTCAGTCCAGCTGAAATCAATGCTTCTCGCGGATTAAGCTGTTTGATAAATCTTTTAGTAGACGACGTTTTACTACCATGATGACCGACTTTCAAGATGTCGATTTTCAACTGGGGATAGCGAGCCAACACTTGTTCTTCTCCTTCGGCTTCCAAGTCACCAGTAAATAAAAAATGCCGTCCGCCTAATTGTGTGGAAAACACTATCGAGTCATTATTGCCCCCAATACTGCTCTTATTGGGCGATAAAATTTGAAGAGAAATGGGCCCATTAATTCGCTTGGGCGCTAAAATTGGCCGACAGTCTGTTCCGCTTTTTTGGAGTTGTTTCAAGACTTGGCGAAACGAAAAATTGGCTTCAGCTGCTCCTTTAGGGAAATAAAGAACAGAAATTGGAACCTTCTGCGCAATGGCTAATAAATCGCCAAAATGGTCTTCATGTGCGTGTGTGATGATCACTTCATCTAAACGTTTGACTCCTTGACTTTTGAGAAAAGGAATCACTGAATATTCCGCTCCTGATCGACTATTTTTCCGTTGCCGCCAAGCTTCTTTGTCAAAAGACAACCGACCACCTGTATCGATCAGTGTATTTTTTCTGTGAAAAGGCGCTTGGATAAACAAACTATCCCCTTGGCCTACATCGATCATTGCAACAATGCCAATTGGCGAAAGGTATTTACTATTTATCAAAACAATTAGTAGTCCGATTGAGAAAAAAGTTTTTTTAGACTTGTCTGCTAAATAAATCATTGAAAGTCCGATTAGTAATAACAAACTAATTTGTATCCAAGAATTTAAATAGCCGATGGTCAGCTTCGGATTTAAGTGAACTAGCACCCACTCAAATAAGCCATTCATTGTTAAAAATAGTGGTTCGAGCAAGGCTGCTAAATAACGTGCTGGCATAATAATCACTAGAAAAAAGCTCAACGTCAAAAGCGGTAACAAGAACCGTTCAAAAATTGGTAACAAGAGAAATGTTAAGAAACTTCCTAACAAGGGCCATTCATAAAATGATTGGACTAAAATAGGTAAGGAAGCCACAGCCAATAGGAAAGAGCCTAAACAATTTTTAATGAAAGGCGAAGAATAACCAACCAATGTTTGCTCTAAAAACAGCAGAACAAAGGAAAGTAAATAACTAAATTGACCGCCGACTGAAAAAAAGAGGGTTGGCTGAACAATCAAGTGCACTAAGAGAGTTAAACTCCAACAATCGAGGGCCGGAACCTGCCAATTAAACCGTCGATTGAACGTATTGAGGTTTGTTTGTAAAAGCGCCCGCATGACACTAACTGAGAATCCTGTTAAACCAGCATATATCAGAGAAAAACCGCATTGCCACAAAAAATAACTTTCTTGCGTTCGGCGAGCAATTCTTAGCATTAGCAAGCGAAATAAACGAAGGAAAAAAGAAACGTGCATCCCTGACAAACTAAAAAGATGCAAAATGCCTAATGCTGAAAATTTATCGCTTATTTCAGCAAATTCTTCATTACGAAAACCTAAAAGCAACGCATTCATGTACATTGCACTAGTATCACCAAAATTTTTCTGAATATGTACCATCGCCCATTTCCGCCAGCCGCTAATGATTTCTTTAAACCGCCAAGAAAAAAAGAAACGCGGTTGTCCTATCTCCTCAATGAATAAAATAGCTTCGATTCCTTGATTCTTTAAAAATAGTTGATAATTGAAGCCATTTTTGTTGGTTTGACCTTGGGGCGAGTCTAAAATACCTACAGCGGTTGCCTGAATGGTTGTGGCTAGTTGTTGCCATTGCTGTTTTTCTTTCACACTTTTTAATTGGTAAAATGCCATCACTTTCTGCCTTTTGCCTTTTACGATCCAATTGGCAGGAAATTTTACTTGATCACCATCGACTTGTATTTCATCTGGTAATATCGTTAGCTGTCCTGACAAGCGGACTTCTTTAGGCAACAAAGAGACTGGCTTTAACCACTGGAAAATCAATATGCCCCCTACTATTAAAAAACTGCACAAAAAACCTCCCAATATAACAGGAAAACTTTTTGTACAGACAATACGGATAACAGTGATAGAAAAAAGAAGAGCTCCTAATAGACTAGGTGCGAAAAAACACCACAGCCCACAACTAGTCAGCAGAGCTATGAAGAACCAATTATTCCTCAGCTGAGGAAGGATTGTCCTCAAGTGTGGCAAATTCTTCTCCCCATTGTAATTCGGCAAAATATTTTGGTACTAAAGTCACTTTTTCAACCGTGGCTCCTACTTGTTCAATTAAATTTAGGGCGTACGCATCATTACGGTAATCCTTTAAATAATAAATCTTTTTAATCCCTGCTTGTAAAATCATCTTTGTACATTGCAGACAAGGGAAATGTGTCACATAAATTTCTGCCCCTTCTGTAGGGACGCCAAACTTCGCACATTGTAAAATAGCATTCATTTCTGCGTGGATTGTTCGAACGCAATGATTATCAACAACATAGCATCCTTCATCAATACAATGCGTTCCGCCACTGACTGAACCATTGTAACCTCCTGCAATAATTCGTTTGTCGCGAACAATGGTTGCTCCAACAGTTAAACGTGTGCAAGTACTTCTTAATGATAATAAGACGCTTTGTCCCATAAAATATTGGTCCCATGGAATTCGTTCCATAATAAACCTCCTTTATTTTTAATGACTCCTGTGTTCGATTTGCCAAATCATTTAATCTTATTACAAATAGTATGTTATCCGCATCCCATAGTCAAGAATTCTCAGGAATTTTCTGTTAAAAGTTAGCCAGTCACTGTCAACATGTCTTTTAAACGTTCTACTGTTTTCTCTCCAATACCTGGAACATTTTTCAGTTCCTCGACGGTTTTAAACGGTCCTTGTTCGTCACGAAAACGAATAATCTCTTGTGCTTTTTTCGCACCGATTCCTGAAATCGTTTGTAGCTCTGCTTCTGTTGCCGTATTAAGGTTGATTTTTTCCTCCTGATTTTGCTGAGCAGGTGCTGATTCCTGCAGCGTTTCTAATGACTGTGGCACTGATTCTCCTTTTTTGGGCACGTAAATAATCATTTGATCTTTTACTTTTTGCGCGTAATTGACCTGGGTAGTATCAGCTTCCTCGCTCACACCTCCAGCTAAAGCTAAAGCATCCCAAATCCGCTGCTGATTTTTTAGTTGATAGATTCCTGGTACTTTCACTGCGCCTTTAATATCAACATAGATCATTGTTTCTGCCCTTTCTTTTGTGGCATCTGTGGCGACCTCTGCCATAGTGGTCAGACTTGTCTCTTCCCACATTTTGGTATCTACTTGTGGCTCCTTATTAACCATCAAATAAATACCCACTAATAGAGTTATCAAAATGACCATAGATGCGCCACTACCTAGCAATAGCCACTTTTTGGGTAACTGTTTCAACCAATCCATCGTTTGTCCTCCCTTCAAAATATAATTACGCATTTTTTAACAAAAAAATGCGCCTGGACCAAAAATCACTAGTAATTTTTGGCCCAGGCGTACTTTTATTTTAATTTTTCTAGATAGTTCAAGGCATCTTGAACCGTTTTTACTGGGACAATTTTCATTTTTGTCCCAATTTTTTTCGCAGCTTCTTGTGCTTCTTGATAATTCGATTTGATTTTTGGCTCAACTTTTTTCATTTCTGAAGTTATTTCATCATCGGGTGCAAAGAAAATTTCTGCGCCGTTCTCACTGGCAGTTACAACTTTTTTGTCAATGCCTCCGATTCTACCAACGATTCCTTGACTGTTCATCGTACCTGTTCCAGCAATTTCATGACCTTTACGTAAATCTTTATGACTTAATTGTTCATAGGTCTGCAAAGTAAACATTAAACCAGCCGATGGCCCACCAATATCACCCGCTTCAATAGATACTGGGATAGAAGAATCAATTTCTGTATGATCGGTCAAACCAATACCAATCCCCGCTTTTTTATCTGTTGGCAATTCAATTAATTTGCCGGTCGCTTCTTTTGCTTTGCCATCTTGAATGAATTGAACAGTGACTTTTTGATTCACTTTTTGTGCTTTAATGTAATTCATTAATTCTTCACTGCTTTTAAAAGATTTGCCATCCACGCCTGTCACGGTATCGCCAACTTCAATTTTTCCTTTAAAACTTGAGTTGTCTTCCATCGCTAACACATAGACGCCTTTAAATTTCATCTCATATGGAACCTTCGCTAATTTTAAGGCTTGCTCAATTGCGGCGTTTTTTGAGGAATCCATATAGTATTGTTGAATTCGATTATATTCGCTATTACTACTATCTCCCATTAATTCTTTTTTGGACATGACTTCTTGAAAATCCGAAAAGTTTGCTTTTATGGCAGAAAAAATAGTGGCCGAACGAATGCCCACCGTTGTTAAATAAAAAGCACCAGACTGCGTATCTTTTTTTCCATCGACAGTTACAAACTCTTTTAAATTTTCTGTCGTTCCTGGTCCTTCAATATAATAAGGAATTGGGACGATAAACAAACCAATTAGCAGCAATGCCAATACCATTGGAATAAGTGATTTAAACGAAAATTTTTCTGTTTTTTTATTCATTATTTTAGCTCCAGTCATTCTTCTTTTGTTTTAACGCATGATAAATATTGGGAGGAAGATAGTCAGACACATCGCCTCCAAAACGTAAAACTTCTTTTAGTAAACTGGAGCTTACATGTGCATATGGTTCTTCTGCTAATAGAAAAACCGTTTCAATTTCTGGCGCCAGATGTTGATTCATTTTAGCAATGTCTTTCTCGTACTCGTAGTCTTTGACGTTTCTAATGCCACGAATCAAAAAATTAGCCCCTAATGATTTTGCACTTTCCACAGTTAACTGGGTTTCTTGCATGATAACACGCACATTTGGCATTTCTTTAGTTGCTTCTTCAATTAAATATTTTTTCTCTTCTGGCGTAAATAATGTTTGCTTACTTGTATTTATAAAAACGCCAATGATGACTTCGTCAAATAACTTCGCACTGCGTTCAATCAAATTTAAATGACCATTTGTCATCGGATCAAAACTTCCGGGAAATAGAGCAATTTTACGCATCTTACGCCTCCTGACGATAAATCGTTACTTGAGTGATTCCGTAAACGGTTTCTCTTATTTTTTCTAGTGTACCAATCGTTTCCGGTAATTTGACAGTTTTATCTGTTTCACAAACGATAACGGCTTCGTTTGTTAATAACTGCCGTTCTAACATCTTTTCTAATTGTGAAACAATTTCTTGTTTGGCATAGGGCGGATCCAATAAGACCAAATCAAATTGTAGCTTCTCTTCATAAAACTGTTCTAAGGCACGATTAGCATCCATTTTTCTAACTTCAAATTTTTCTGGTTCTTTTGTAATCGCAATATTTTCTTTAATTACTTTTAGTGCAGCAAAATTCTTTTCAATACAAATACTTTTGTCCATTCCACGAGAAACGGCTTCAATCGCTAACCCGCCACTTCCTGAATATAAATCCAGCGCCATTCCACCATCGAAATATGGACCAATCATATTAAAAATAGATTCTTTTACTTTATCTGTTGTGGGCCTAGTATTGTCGCCATCTAACGCTTTCAAGCGCCGGCCACCATATTCTCCAGAAATAACACGCATTGTTTCGACTCCTTTATCAATCATTCTTTTATAATTCATTATAACAAAAAGAGTGAAAAATGTTTGAAATTTCTCATAACATTTCTCACTCTTTTGCATTAGACATTCTCTGCTAAGCGAATCTCTGTAGATAATTCCTCTACTACATAGCCATCGTCTTCTTGTTCTTGATAAGCCGCTTTGGTACCAATTTTTTCAGCAAAATTCATTTCGACATCTGGTCGATACGATTTATCGACACTACGAACAAAATGTAACTGATTAATTTTTTCCATGTTACTTTCAATATTTTCTTCATTCATGTAAATCACCACATATTTCATTTTTCGTGAAACATAGTGAATCAGTCCATATCGGCGTAACTGTTTTAACGGTTTTAATGTGTATACCCAAACAATTAGGCAACGACGCTCTTGAAGCGTAAATTCTTTTTCTTCTTTAGCTTGCATGGCAGCTTCCTCCACAACCTGAATGTTTCTTTCCTCGTTCAAAGAAAGGATTTCCAGCATCTACTTTAATATCTTCAGAAATTAGTTGCGCAATCTTTAAACCTATTGTATCTAGCAACGTTTGAACGTTTGTCTCAGCAAAACGATAATTTGCAACGATTTCATTTAAATCAAGCGCCCGCTTTGCTTTACGTAGGGCTCGTTGTTTCCCCCGAAAATCGGGTGCATGAATTCCATAAGCCTCTACTCGCTCAAAAGCTGACTTAGCTTCTAAAAATGCTTTTTGTAACTGAGCAACTTCCGCCGAAGCATACATGGCTTTTTTTGTTTCTTTATAGTTTTGAACAGCATCACTTTCTAAAAGTGCTGAAATTAAGCATTCTGTTTGATCTTCAATTGCAAATAAATGTTCTGTCACAATCATAACTTTTCACTACTCTCCGTGATTTGCCTATTTTCTGGTCGTTTCTCTAATAAGACTAACACACCTTCATTGGAAAAGGCAACGCCCAATTCTGTCGTTTCTGACTCAGCAAAATAGCTATCATATTGCGGGTCCGAAAACCATGACAAAATAGTAAAGGTACTATCATAAACAGGTTCTTGGAAAATACCTGCTGGTTCTCTCAACGAAAGTTTGCTCGTTTTAACTAATAAAGAAAATTCGTCCTTAGTCAAATGAAAGGGATGAATGGCTGTATGTTCCTCTCTCGTTTGTAACAATTCTGCTTGTCGATTTGCCGACAAAATTGTTGGTGTATGGTTAGCCAGCGTTTGATACAATGTTTGGGCATCTTTTTGGCTTTGTGTAGAAACTGAAAAAGCAGCTTGATTTTCTTGCTGTTTAACCAGATTCATGACATAAATCGCTTGGTTACTTTGAACAGGATCGAAGGTCATTGACTGCGTTATATCAACTGGCAAAGGAGAACCTTCATTTAATTGATACGGCATTTCCGTGAGCAACGTTTCTTTATTGACATAATTAACTGCCATTAAACCGCCCGTCCGCTGATTAAAAAATAACACCGCAAAACTGCCATTATCAAAAGCAACCAGTGGTCGATAGTTCATATCTTCTTCCATCAGCTCGACATCGTAAGCTTCATGATGAAAATTAAATGCAAAATTTGAATAAATCGTCATTAAATCAGACAAGTCAGCAAGCTTCATATCTATCTTAAACGGTTCTATCATTTTGTCATTGTTAAAGGCCTTAATTGCGATGACTTTATTTTCTCGAACGTTGACTTCTAAGTAATCATTCATCGTCAAACCGAACGTCCATAATTCATACGTACGACCTGTTTTAATTTTTTCTTTAGGATTGCCAAACTGGCGGATAAAGGTTTCCACATCTTTCCCTATGTATGCTGCGTAGCCAGAAGCTGGCAATTCTTCATGAGGAACAGCGGTGTGAGCGCTGGATAAGCGCCCACTTTGAGCTGTTTCGGTTGGTTTTTCAGCAGGGAAAAAAACTGGCTCTAAATATCCGATGAGTAGAACTGTTAAAAAAACAGCAGTAAAGGCCCAAAATCGCTTCATTTTTTCCCCTCTCATCTTATTTTTCTTTTACTTCTAATAACAAATCACCTGAGCTGATTGCTTCGCCTTCTTCAACATAAATGTGATCTACCGTGCCCGCAAAACGTGCTTCGATAGTCGTTTCCATTTTCATGGCTTCTGTAATCAGCAACGGCTGACCTTTTTCTACTTTATCGCCACGTTTGACCAATACTTGTAGAACAGAACCAGACATCGTTGCGCCGATTTGTTCTTTATTAGTTGGTTCCGCCTTTTGTTTTACTTGAACAGCTGACTTAATAGAGGCATCTTTAACTAAAACCTCACGACGTTGCCCATTCAAATTGAAGAACAAGACACGGTTTCCGTCAATATCAGGTTCGCCAATTTCATCTAAACGAATAATTAACGTTTTTCCTCGTTCAATTTGAACTTCCAATGTCTCTCCTTGACGAATACCATTAAAGAATGTTGGCGTATCTAATAAGGTTATATCTCCAAAGGTTTCGTATTTTTGACGATACTCTAAAAATACTTGTGGATACATTAAATAACTTAAAACTTCTTCCAATTTAGGTTGATACCCAATTTTTTCGGCTAATTCTTCTTGTACTTTCGCAAAATCAACTGGTGCTGCTAAGTCACCTGGCCGCTCTGTTAAGGCTGGTCGACCTTTTAGAATAATTCGTTGGAGCTCTTTCGGGAACCCACCGACTGGTTGACCTAAATCACCTTGGAAAAAAGTCACAACTGATTCAGGAAAACTTAATTCTTCACCACACGCATAAACATCTTGTTCTGTCAGATTATTTTGAACCATGAAGAGTGCCATGTCTCCCACGACTTTTGAAGATGGCGTCACTTTTACAATATCGCCAAACATCAAATTCACTGTGTGATACATTTTTTTGATTTCATCCCAACGGTGCCCTAAGCCTACCGCTTTTGCTTGCTGCTGCAGATTAGAGTACTGACCACCAGGCATTTCATGCATATAGACTTCTGTTTGCGGGGCATTTAACCCATTTTCAAATGGTTGATAATACATGCGCACATCTTCCCAATAATGATTGATTTTCTGTGCATTATCAATGTTAATAGTTGGCGTCCGTTCACCATTGACTAAAGCATAATATAGACTGTTCATACTTGGCTGGCTAGTTGCGCCACTCATCGCACTCATTGCGACGTCAACAATATCAACGCCTGCTTTAGTAGCTGCTGAATAAGTGATGATCCCATTGCCACTAGTATCGTGGGTATGGAGATGAATTGGTAAATCCGTGGCTGCCTTTAATTCACTAATTAAACGATAAGCAGCTTGTGGTTTCAATAAGCCAGCCATATCTTTAATCGCAATGATTTGTGCACCTAAATTTTCCAATTCTTTAGCCATATCAAGGTAATATTGAACATTATATTTTGCTCGGGCTGGATCATTGATGTCCCCAGTATAACAAATTGCTGCTTCCGCAATTTTTCCGGTATCTCGAACGACTTGAATACTTTTTTCCATTTGAGGAATCCAGTTTAAGCTATCAAAAATTCGGAAAACATCGACTCCTTGGCGAGCAGATTCTTTAATGAATTCTTCAATAACATTATCAGGGTAATTTTGATAGCCTACCGCATTAGAACCTCTGAACAGCATTTGTAAAAGTGTATTTGGCATCAACTGACGAATTTTTCTTAAACGTTGCCATGGGTCTTCGGTTAAGAAGCGATAGGCAACATCGAACGTAGCGCCACCCCACATTTCACTAGAAAACAGCTCAGGCAGGGCTACATCAGTTAGACCAGCAATTGCTTTAAAATCTTGTGTTCTCACACGAGTAGCTAATAAACTTTGGTGCGCATCACGGAACGTGGTATCTGTCATTAACACACTTTCTTGATTCTTAACCCAATCGATGACGGCGGTTGCTCCTTGAGCGTCTAGAATATTTTTAGCTGTGATCACTTTTTCTGGAACTTCAATATCTGTCGGCACGCGCGGGGCTTCAAAATATTTTTTCTCCGTTCGTTCAATGCCAGGGAACCCATTGACCGTTACTTCTCCAATGTATTTCATCGTTTTATTGCCACGATCGCGCATACGAGGAAATTCAAATAATTCAGGTGTATTATCAATAAAGGTTGTTTTGGCTTCGCCAGATTGAAACGCTGGATAGCTCACAACATTTTGTAAAAACGGAATATTTGTTTTCACGCCACGAATCCGAAATTCTTTTAAGCAGCGTTGCATTTTACTGATTGCCTGTTCAAAAGAGAAACCATGCGTACAGACTTTAACCAATAAAGAATCAAAATAGGGCGTCACAGCGTAGCCAGAATAAGCATTCCCTACATCTAAACGCACACCAAACCCACCTGGTGAACGATACGTATCGATTTTCCCTGTGTCTGGCATAAACTGGTTCAGGGGATCTTCAGTCGTAATCCGACATTGAATAGCCGCGCCTTTTAATGTCAATTCGTTTTGTTTTGGCAAATGCATATCTTTATGCAAATCAAGCCCTTGCGCAATTTGTAATTGAGAGATCACAATATCAATATCTGTAATCATTTCTGTGATAGTATGTTCTACCTGAACACGCGGATTCACTTCAATAAAATAAAACTGATCCCCTTCTACTAAAAACTCAACCGTTCCCGCATTCACGTAGCCGACATGCGCCATTAACTGCACAGCAGCCGAACAAATGGCTGCTCGTTGTTCTTCATTCATTGATACACATGGTGCGACTTCTACCACTTTTTGGTGGCGCCGTTGAACGGAACAATCACGTTCAAATAAATGCAAGACATTCCCATGATGATCGCCTAAAATTTGTACTTCGATATGTTTAGGATTAGAAATATACTTTTCAACATAAACCTCGTCAGAACCAAAGGCTGCTTTCGCTTCACTTTTTGCTCTTTCGTAACCTTCTCGTGCTTCCTTGGCATCGTGGGCAACGCGCATCCCGCGACCGCCGCCGCCTAAAGCAGCTTTAATCATGATAGGAAAGCCATGCGTTTCACCAAAAGCTACGACCTCTTCCACCGTTGCTACTGGCCCGTCTGAGCCTGGAATCGAAGCAATCCCCGCAGCTACAGCTGCTTCTTTCGCTTTAATTTTATCGCCAAAAATATCTAAATGGTGTGTTTTAGGTCCAACAAAAATGATTCCTTCTTCTTCACAACGTTCGGCGAAGCGTAAGTTTTCAGATAAAAAGCCATAACCAGGATGAATGGCATCTGCTCCCGATTTTTTGGCAATTTGGATAATATTTTCAATGTCTAAATAGGCTTCAATTGGTTTTTTCCCTTTACCAACTAAATACGCTTCATCTGCTTTGAAACGATGAACAGAATACTCATCTTCTGCAGCATAAATCGCTACTGTCTGGATATCTAATTCTGTACAAGCTCTAAAAATTCGAATCGCAATTTCGCCACGATTGGCAACTAATACCTTTTTCATAACGTCACTCCTACCATCAATTTCCTTCAAATTTATTGGTTCTGTTCTAAAGATAAATAGTACTCATTTTCTAATTTCTGACGTATTTCATCTGCACTGATATTCAGGACAAAGGCCACAGCAATCGAAATAATCAGCAAACTATTCCCACCTTGACTCAAGAACGGGAAAGTAATTCCTGTTAATGGAATAATCCCAGTAATCCCACCAACATTAATAAAGACTTGAATTAATAACATTGTACCAATTCCAATACACATTAGTGAATTAAAAGGTTTCTTCGAGCGTACACCGACTAAAATAATTCGCGCAATCATAAACATCAACAATCCTAAAATCGCTAGACCGCCGATAATGCCTAACTCTTCTAAAGTAATCGCAAAGATAAAGTCCGTATGTGCTTCTGGTAAAAAGCCTTTTTTCTGAACACTATTCCCTAGACCTTTGCCAAACCAGCCGCCATTACTGATTGCATAATAAGAATTAGCTAACTGATGGCCTAAGTTCCGTTCATCTAAAAATGGATTTTTAAAAACAGCAAAACGATTATAAATATATTGGTAACGCGCTGGGAAAATTTTTCCTTTAGACATAATTAATAACTGAATAGCCGTGATACTACCTAAAATGCCCAAGCCACCGACCAAGTAGGTATACATATAATTAATCCCACTTGCTAAAACCATCACGATGGTAATTAATGTTAGAATGGCCGCATTCCCGAAGTCAGGCTGGATTGCAACTAGAGCAATTAATACAAAAACGAGCATCAACGGTCGCCCGGCAGCTTGTTTAAATTGATCCATGCCTCCATTAATTGTCTTTTGTCGCCGTGCTAAAATATAAGACAGATACCAGACAACCATAATTTTTAAATACTCAGCTGGTTGCATCGAAAATCCACCAATCTCAATCCAACCACGTGCGCCGTTAATTTCTTTCCCGATACCAGGAATCCGAACGGCTAAAACCATAACCGTAATTACTGCAATGGCAAACATGATAAAACTTCGATTCTGGAAAACGGATGTTTTCATCTTATAAATAAAAAACATTGCAAATAACCCTACTACCCAAAAGGCAACCTGGTTAATAACGAATGACGTAGGTGAAAAACCTTTCATTACTTGTAATGCGGATGTGGAACTATATACCATAATCAATCCCACGATACTTAAAATTAAATATGGAATAAAAATACTATAGTCTAGCAAATGCCGTTTCTTTACTTTGTTTGGCAAAGCTTAGCCCTCCTTGCCAATCTCGTTTTTTTCTTGTGTTTCTTCATAAACATCTGTATATAATTGATTCAATTCGCGCTCTAAATCACTTAGTAAGCGATGTCCTTCATCATTAGTTAAAATCCCCAAACGGGTCGCATAGGTCACTTGTCTTGAAAAACCATACATTTGTGTATCCACCACTTCTTCAAATGCTTTACATTGAGAAATGCACAAACTGTTTTTTTGATTACGAATAAGCATTTTAATGCGTTCTGCATCGTCTTCTAATAATTGAATGGCAAATTTCTTTGAAATTCCTTCGTCCATTTGTACAGAACCTCCCTATCTTAATTAAATAATTATAACATAATTCTCAGTTAGATACATGATGATTTCAGAAAATTTCCTTTAAGAAATTTTCTAAAACCAAGCGATATATTAAGTAAGAAATCTCTTTATATAACAAGCTTATTTTATCAATACAACAACAAATACATTAAAAGACTTTTTCCTTATTTTCTGCTTTTAATTTTAAATAAAATAACAAACTATATCATTTTTTTGTCTCTTGATATTCTTTAATAACTTCTAAAAAGGCGGTGCCATATTTATCTAATTTATTTTGGCCGACCCCTTTTATTTGCAATAATTGAATCGTTGTTTGCGGTAATTTTTCACACATTTCTTTAAGTGTACTATCGGAAAAGACTACATATGGCGGCACGCCTGCCTCTTGAGCCATGTCCATACGTAATTCGCGTAATCGTTCAAACAAGGCATCATCCACTGCTACTTTTCGAACTTTTTGGTCTTCTTTTCGGAAGACTTTCCGTTCCCCTAAAAGCACCTGAACACCTTCTGTCGAGACTGATAACAACGGAAATTGCCCATCAGAAGGAATTAAATAACGTTCTGCTGTCAAATAATCAATCAGCTGTGTGACTTCTTTTTGCGTGCGACCTTTCATTAGTCCGTATGTTGGCAAACGATCAAAATGCCATTGATCAATTTTTTGATCTTTTGAGCCAGTCAAGACTTTACCAACTAAGCCCTTACCGAAACGTTCTCCCATACGTTTTACACAAGACAAGACTTTTTGGGCATCGACCGTAATATCGACTAATTCTCGATTATCCAGACAATTCGAGCAGCGACCGCAGTCCGTCCCTTCTTCACCAAAATAGCGTAAAATATATTTTTGTAAACACATTTGTGCATTCGCATATTGTGACATTTCCCGTAATTTCAAGTACTCTTTCTGCTTATAATCAATGGTCATTTCAGATTGTTCAATAAAGTATTGTTGAATTTGCAAGTCTTGTGGAGCAAACATTAACACAGCATCACTAGGTAGACCGTCACGACCAGCTCGGCCCGCTTCTTGGTAATAAGATTCAATATTTCCTGGTACTTGTGCGTGAATGACAAAACGAACATTACTCTTATTAATCCCCATACCAAAGGCATTTGTTGCTACCATCACTTGCACTTGATCATACAAGAACGCTTCTTGATTTTCACTACGTAGCTGTTCACTCATGCCCCCATGATACATCCCAGCCGCAATTTTTTTATTTTCTAATAAATGATAAATTCGTTCAACTTCCTTCCGCGTGCTTGCATAGATAATACCTGATTGCCCAGTATTCATCTTTAAATATTCCAAAAGAAAAACGTCTCTGTTTTGATCCTTCACGACTTGAAAAGATAAATTTTCTCGAGCGAATCCTGTTTTGATTTCATTTTCTGATGGAATTCTTAATTGCTTGACAATATCCTCCGCTACTTGTGGCGTTGCTGTTGCTGTTAGTGCAATCACAGTTGGTTGCTGTTGAAATTGATCGATAATCTCTGCTAAACGCAAATAGCTTGGACGAAAATCATGCCCCCATTGTGAAATACAGTGTGCCTCATCTACTGCCAATAAATCAATCGGTACATGTGTCAGCATCTGTTGAAAATCATAAGATTCTAATCGCTCTGGCGCAACATACAATAGCTTGACTTCTTTGTTAACCGCTAATTGAATACGATGATTCATTTCTTGATAGGAAATGGTACTATTGATATATGTAGCTGGAATCCCCATTAAATTCAGGGCATCTACTTGATCTTTCATTAAAGAAATTAATGGTGAAATCACCAATGTTAAATTATCCAGAAGTAAGGCTGGCAACTGATAACAAATCGATTTGCCTCCACCTGTTGGCATAATGCCTAAGACATTTTCTTGTCGCAATACATGACGAATAATCGTTTCTTGTCCTGGCCGAAAATCATCATAGCCAAATGTATCTTTTAATAATTCTTGTAATGCACCCATTTATTGCGCTCCAATCTTTGTTCTACAAGTCATTTTAACACGCTAATCTAACAGGAACAAGGTGTGTTAAAACAAGACACAATCGTGAAACACCAGTTAACGTGAAACATCAAAAAAAATGAAAAATTGTGAAAGCTTGCTATCAAAAGCTTTCAAAAATAGCGGAATTTGCTTGTTGTGGATAACGAGTAGTTATCCACACATAAAAAAATAACCTTATCTTAAAATACGCATTAATTCGTTTTTTTCATAAAAAAACCAACTATTTTCGTAGTAAAACGAGCATAGTTGGTTTAAATGTTTATTTGTCGAAAAATTATTCAGCTTTATCTGGTACAACTTTATCTGTTTCAATTAAAGGTACTTTCATTTTTTTCAATTCTTGATATCGCTCTGAAGTTTGAACACCGTATACTTGATAACGAATTCCAGAAACATTGAGTTTCTCAATGACCGCTTCATCCGCAATATCATTAGCTACAGATAATAATGCGTTTTTATATGATTTAATTTTTTTATCTCTTTAGGAATATCTTCTTTTTTATCACATAACCATGAGACAGTAGCATCTGGATACTTTTGAATCACAAAATTTCGACTTGGCTCATCACTAATCACAAAAAAGCTTCGATCATAAATTTCATATTTTTTTAAGATGTCCATAACATTTTTAACAAAATGTCCATCTAACCAGTTTCCTTTAGATCCATCAACATTAACCATCAATCCATTATTTGCAGCTGCTTCAATTGCTTCTTCAAACGTCGGAATTTTTATTGATGTGTTTTCATATTTAGGATAACTAGCCGTTTTTATACTTAATTTTTTTAATTGTTTCATGGTAAATTTTTCTGATCTTCCCTGTCCATTCGTTGTTCTATCCAATGTATTGTCATGCATTAAATATAATTGACCATCTTTATTGCTACGAACATCAATTTCTACACCATTATAATTCTGGTTAGCTGCTTCATTAATTGCTTCAACAGTATTTTCTGGAGCTTTATTATGATCTCCACGATGAGCTATAATTTGTGTCTGGTTTTTAGGTAATAAACGTTCAACAGAACTATTAGCACAACCAGTTAATAGAAATACCCCTACTATCAGATATTTTGCGATTTTATTCACTTATCCACACAACTCCCTTACTTATTAAAAGAAAAAGTACAATAGCCATTGGCATTTTGTACTTTTCAAAAAAATTATTCAGCTTTTTTCTTTTTCTTGCTTGCTTTTTCGCGTTCGTTTTTGTTAAGAATTTGTTTTCTTAAACGGATGCTTTCTGGTGTTACTTCACAGTATTCATCTTCATTCAAGAATTCTAATGATTCTTCTAACGTTAATTTTTTCGGTTTTTTAATGACTGATGTTTGGTCTTTCGTTGCCGAACGAACGTTAGTCATTTGTTTAGCTTTTGTGATGTTCACAGTTAAATCATTGTCGCGGTTGTTTTCCCCAACAATCATTCCTTCGTAAACTTCTGTCGTTGGTTCAACGAAAACTGTACCACGTTCTTCAATACTCATGATTGAGTAAGTCGTTGCTTTACCAGTATCGATTGAAACTAGCGCACCTTGATGACGGCCGCCAATCGTTCCTTGAATCATTGGTAAGTATTGATCGAAGGTGTGGTTCATAATACCATACCCACGAGTCATTGATAAGAATTCTGTTGAATAACCAATTAAGCCACGAGCTGGTGCTAAGAAGATTAAACGCATTTGTCCGTTACCGGCATTAATCATATCTTGCATTTCGCCTTTACGTAAACTTAGTGATTCAATCACGCTACCCATGTATTCTTCAGGTGTGTCAATTTGAACACGTTCAAATGGTTCACATTTAACCCCGTCAATTTCACGCTCAATAACTTCTGGACGAGAAACTTGTAATTCATAGCCTTCACGACGCATGTTTTCAATTAAAATTGATAAATGCAATTCGCCACGGCCTGATACAGTCCAAGAATCTGGGCCAATTGGATCAACACGTAAAGATACGTCTGTTTGTAACTCAGCCATTAAACGTTCTTCGATTTTACGAGCGGTAATGTATTTTCCTTCACGTCCCGCAAATGGAGAATTGTTAACTAAGAAAGTCATTTGTAAGGTTGGCTCATCAATGTGTAGAATTGGTAATGCTTCTTGATTGTGAACATCTACAACTGTTTCCCCAACGAAAATGTCTTCCATTCCGGAAACGGCAATTAAATCGCCCGCTTTTGCTTCATCAATTTCCACACGTTGTAAGCCAAAGAAACCTAAAATTTTCGTTACACGGAAATTTTTCACGCTGCCATCTAATTTCATCAACGCAACTTGGTCGCCGACTTTCATTGTGCCACGGAACACACGGCCAATCCCAATACGTCCAACGTAATCGTTGTAGTCTAGTAATGAGACTTGGAATTGAAGTGGTTCGTCTGAATTGTCAACTGGGGCTGGCACATGTTCAATAATTTTATCAAAAATTGGGGCCATTGTTGGCTCTTGATCTGCTGGATCATCTGATTCACTTGAAGTTCCGTTTAAAGCAGAAGCATAAACAACTGGGAAATCTAATTGATCGTCGTCTGCGCCTAATTCGATGAATAACTCTAAAACTTCATCTACTACGTGTTCAGGACGAGCAGAAGGTTTGTCAATTTTATTAACAACCACGATTGGTGTTACTTTTTGTTCTAATGCTTTTTTCAATACGAAACGTGTTTGAGGCATTGTTCCTTCATACGCATCGACAACTAAAACAACACCGTCTACCATTTTCATGATACGTTCTACTTCACCACCGAAGTCCGCGTGTCCTGGTGTATCTAGAATGTTGATACGTGTACCGTTATAATCTACGGCTGTATTTTTTGCTAAGATAGTAATTCCACGTTCACTTTCAAGTGCATTGGAATCCATTGCACGTTCTTGTAATTGTGTGTGTCCATCTAAAGTGTCAGATTGTTTTAAAAGTTCATCTACTAAGGTTGTTTTACCATGGTCAACGTGGGCGATAATTGCCACGTTACGAATATCATCTCTGTATTTCAATTTAATTGCTCCTTATCTATATACGCTTATGTTACTTAAGTCCATAAAAGCCGACTGCTTATTATAGCAAACTTTTTTCATTAAAAAAAGGCTTTCGCCTGCAAAAATAATGAAAGTTTTAGAAATTATTCGGCTTTTTCTGAAAACAAGGACATTTTTTTACAAATTTTTCTCTTTTAAAAGAGGAAGAGCCTTACCTTTCAGCAACGCTCTTCTTTGATTATTCCGATTCATTTAAATATCGGGTAAATACTTCATCATAGGTTTCAGGAGTTGCTGCAATAAAGTATTCACGACCCGCAAAAGTTAATGGTTTTCCTGTAATACCAGAGTATTTAAACCCAAATTCTTCCAAAAGTACTAAGCCTGCTGCATAATCCCAAGGACTTAGATTAGATAAATAGCCATGATGGTTGCCTTTTAACATAGCAATAATTTCCAAACCTGCACAACCGCTAATACGCACGCCCATACTTGCTTGTCCGATTTCCGTTGCGTAATGAATATTTTTTCCATGCATGTAAGCATTCATGCCCCATAATCCATCTGCCAAGGCTTTCATAGTAGGCGCTTTTAATAATTGATTATTCCGATAAACGCCAAGCCCTTTGCCGCCCCAATAAAGTTCTTCTCGCATCACATCATAGATAAAACCTAATTTACCAATGCCGTCTTCATAAACAGCTAACATAATACAAAAATTTTCTCTTTCCATCACGAAATTCATTGTGCCATCAATCGGATCGATGATCCACACGCGACCAGCAAAACTTTTTAAAGTATTGTAGCCTTTTTCTTCCCCTAAAATTTGATCTTCGGGAAAATTTGTTTGAATTTTATTCATTAAAAATTCTTGGGTTTGTTCATCCATATTTGTCACTAAATCGGTGCGGCCATTTTTCTGTTGAACGGTTAACTCTGATTCCAAGTTCATTCGAATCACATCGGCTGCTTCAAAAAGCCAACTTTGAATTGTTTGAACAAATTTTTGCGTTTCAGTCATCTAATCATCCCCCAGCTTTAATTTACCGCTTCCCTGTTTTTTAGCTTGTTGAAGCGTACGATATAACGAATATCCTGAAGCATTTTCAAATTCACGACCTAAGCGTTTTTCTTCGCCGATACTTTTAACGACCGTTTTAAATTGTTGATAAGTTGTTAAAAATTTGTCAACAGGCAAGCCTGTTTCGTTGGCTTGCTCAACTGCTGTCCACATATTAGTGACAATCACCATTTCCTCTGTCGTCCAATCTAAATCTAATGGATATTGATAGTCTTTCATGTCTTCACCTCATCTTCTCTAGTTTAGCATATTTTCATAAAAAAACATCTTATTTACGTCGATTTTTTAATGCATTAAAGAGAGGATATTCTGCTGTTCCTTTGCGATACAAACTTTGTTGCGAAGCATAAATACCGCTATTTCCTGAACACATAAAACTGATTAAGCAGACCATGAAAAAATAGACTGCCGCTTCACTACCAAATAGTTCAATGCCCATAATGAAACAAGCAATCGGCGTATTCGTGGCGCCAGAAAAAACACCAATAAATCCTAAACCTGCTAAAAAAGGAATTGACAGATGTAACAAAGGGGCCAAAGAACTCCCTAACGTAGCCCCAATTTCAAACAATGGCGTCACTTCTCCTCCTTGGAATCCGGCACCCAAGGATAACACCGTAAAGAATAATTTCCCAACAAAATCAAAAGGCTGCGCATTGCCTGCAAAAGCATCTTCTAGTAAAGGTAAACTCAAGCCTAAATAACGTTGGTTGTTTAAGACGAGCACAAACAGAACGACAATGGCAGCGCCAAGAAACGCACGAAGGTAGACATTAGCAAACCAATTTGCGTAGGCCTTTTTTAAAAAGACAATGGAACGACTAAAAACCCAACCTGCCAAGCCAAAACAAATCGATGCCAAAAATAATTTTACGAATAGATCAACCGACCAAGTCGGAATTTTGCCCATCGGATAATGCGTATGTGTTACACCAAAACTTTCAGTCACAAAATTAGCAAATAAGCCTGCAAAAAAACTTGGGAAAAGTGCCTCTGCACGAACTTTTCCAATCGCCAAAACTTCTAATCCGAAAACCGTTCCCGCTAATGGTGTGCCAAAAACAGAACTAAAACCTGCACTAATTCCGCTAATAATAATTACTTGTCGTTCCAAAGCGGACAGTTTAAAGACTTTTCCTACAGCATTTGCGATTGCGCCCCCCATTTGCACCGCCGTCCCTTCACGACCAACAGAACCACCAAATAAGTGCGTAGTAATCGTGCCAAACAATGTTAAAGGAATTAAGCGTAAGGGAATATCTTCTTCCCCGCCATTGCCTTGTTCAATCACTAAGTTATTTCCTCGGCTAGCATTTTTCCCAAAACGCGTATAGAAATACGTAAAAACGACACCGCTAATGGGGAGGATAAAGAGTAACCAAGGATTTGCTAAACGAACATCTGTTACATAGGTAAGACTCTTTAAGAAAAAGGCGGATAACGCCCCCATAAATAAACCAATAATTGCGGTAATGAGCAACCATTTTGCCATATAACCGCTGATTGATAGTAGTTGCTTTGTTTCTTTTTTCACTTTACATGCTCCTTTACAATTTTCTTATCGCCAATCCTAGCGTACAGAAAAAGCCTACCAAAGGGTACACTTCTCCCGTTTGGTAGGCGTCATTAATTTATTCGTCCAATAAATAGTTCGTGGTGAACACCATCACCATGTTGCTATTAAACTATTAAAAATAATACCACGCAACTCTGGAAAGTGCAATAGAAGAATAACTCATTACCTTTAACAACCTTTACGTGTCTTTTTAGACACTAGCTCATTAAAAAAAATAACCATGATTTCTTCGCTTTCCAAATCTAACAACTTAGAAATCAATTTAATATCTGAAGCTTTAAATACAACCTCTCCTTTTAATTTCTTATAAATTGTTGAAGCTGAGATTGGTTGACCTGCAGCGGTCATTTCACTTGCTAACCATTCAACATTTTTCCCTTTTAATTTCAATTTTGAATGAATTAAATTTGATTCCATTTTACTCCCCCTTTTCACCCCTTTTTAGTGTCTTATTAGACACTGGAAGTATATCATTTTGTGAAAAAACCGTCAATATATGCCGATTCAATAGTTATTTATCACTCTATGTATAGAGTAAAACATGTTTCTTTTGCGACACTTTTTGTGCTAGAATGTTTTTACGGAGGTGGTTTTTTTGAAAGAAAATTTTTTGAAGCAAAAACGGATGGAGAAAAATCTTACATTAGAACAAGTTGGAAATTTTGTTGGTGTTGGAAAAAGTACCGTCAGGAAATGGGAAACTGGAATGATTGAAAATATGGGGAGGGATAAAATTGTCGCCTTATCTAAAATTTTAGATGTATCACCTCTTGAAATCTTAGGTATTCCTGAAACGGAAGAAACGCCATTTGTTGTCCCAACCAATATTATGAACATATACAAACAGTTAACAACTGAAAATCAAGAAGCAGTCTATCGATATGCTCAAAAGAAATTAACAGAACAAAATTACTTTTAATATTTATTTTAAATAGATGAATGCTAGACTTTTTAGTCAACGTCAAACAAAAAAAGCTTATCCTTACGGATAAGCTTTTTATTAGATTGACTGTTGGCCAAAATACTGACGCCATTTGGTTTTCATGGCTGTCGTCATCGGCAACGCCGCTTCTTTCACAGCACAATATTTGTCAACAAAGGTTACAATGTAACTTTCTTTGTATTTTGGTGGTGCAATAGTTGCGCCCCACATATGTTTAATAATAATGTCTCGTTCTAAATCAGACAACTCTGTAATTTTTTCAGCATTTTTGGCTGCAATTCGTGGATGAACATAGGCATGAGAGCCTTCGTCAAACTTTGTTGTGCGCCAATCATAGTAAAACAAATCATGTAATAAACCAGCACGAGCTGTTGCACGAGCATTGCCGTTCCAACGCTTTGCTAATTTATAGCTATGATAGGAAACACTAATTGAATGTTCTAAACGAGTTGAATGCATATGTTGTGTGTATTCTGCTAATTTTTGGACTTCTTCGGTTGCTAATAAATCTTCTACATAAGAAAGATATTCTTCGTCTTCACGCCATTTTTCTGTCATATAATTGGGTGCCACCTTTTCTAATCCTTTTATAACTTGACTCGAGTATAGCACCCCAGCTATTTAATTACTATGAATTTCTCAATCTGTAACTTAACTTTAATATTTGCTTAATAAGTTTAGCGTTCAACGCAGTAAAATTTTCACAAAAACTTCTACATTTCTTCTGGTGCATGTAACCCTAGTAAACGTAAATCTTCTTTTAAAACAGTAGCTACTGCATAAACTAACGCTAAGCGTGCCTCTTTTTGAGCATCTTCATCCAAAATCCGAACATGGGCATAATATTTATTGAACGCTTGTGCTAAATGAATGCTATGTTTCGCAATAACAGATGGTTCATATTTTTCAGCAGCTTGCATCACAGTTTCAGGGAATTTTTGTAACAACTTCACGACTTCCCAGCTGTCCTTGTCATTTAGTGCATAACGTTGTGTAGCGTCTGGTGTAAAGTTTGCTTTACGTAAAATACTCATCGCACGAGCATGCGTATATTGAACATATGGGCCAGTTTCACCTTCAAAACGAACAACTTCATCTAATACAAAATCGAAATTATTTAGACGATCATTTTTAAGGTCATGGAAAATAACTGCACCTACACCCACTTGTTTCGCCACTTCTTCACGATTTGCTAAGTCTGGATTTTTCTCGTTAATTTGATTTCCTGCTAAAGTAACAGCTTCATTCAATACTTCTTCTAATAAAACAATTTTCCCTTTACGTGTGGATAATTTTTTACCGCCTTGAGTAATTAAACCAAACGGAATGTGTTCCATATCATCTGACCAGTCAAACCCTAGTTCTTTCAAGACTGCTTTTAATTGTTTGAAGTGATTGCTTTGTTCGTTGCCGACTACATAAAGTGATTTGGCAAAATCATACGTCCGTTTACGGTAAAGCGCAGCAGCTAAATCCCGTGTGATATATAACGTCGCACCATCTGATTTACGAATAAGTGCTGGATTTAAATTATATTCTGTCAAATCAACAATTTCTGCACCTTGATTTTCTGTTAATAAATGTTTTTCTTCTAATAAAGTAACAATTTCATCCATTTTATCATTATAAAAGGCTTCGCCATTGTATGAATCAAATTCAACTTCTAACATGGAATAGATTTTATCAAATTCTTTTAGAGACTCGCTACGGAACCATTTCCATAATTCATTGGCTTCTTGGTCTCCTTCTTCTAATTTTTTAAACCAAGCACGTGCTTCGTCTTCTAATTCTGGTTTTTCTTCTGCTTCTTCATGAAATTGTACATATAAGCGCAATAATTCATTAATTGGTTGTTGGCGGACTGCTTCTTCAGAACCCCATTTTTTATAAGCTACAATTAACTTACCAAACTGTGTACCCCAGTCACCTAAGTGGTTAATCCGAATTGGCTGATACCCAATTTTTTCTAAAATAAAGGCAATTGAATTCCCGATTACCGTAGAACGTAAGTGCCCCATAGAAATTGGTTTAGCAATGTTTGGTGAAGACATATCAATAGGAACATTGCCATTATTGCCAAAGGTACTGTTTCCGTAGTTGTTTTTTTCTTTGACTACTGCGCCAATGACAGCTTGACTGACTGCTTCTTTATTCATGAAAAAGTTTAAATAAGGTCCTACCACTTCAATTTTTTCAAAATTTGTGCCATCAATTTTTTCTGCTAATTCTGCTGCAATTTGTTGTGGTGCTTTACGATAAATTTTAGCTAATGAAAAGGCTGGAAAAGCAACATCTCCATGATCAACAGATTTAGGATTTTCCAATAATTGTTCGATTTGATCCATCGTTAATTCTTCATTTAAAACATCATGTAACGCTTTTGCTACGATTTCTTTGTTGTTCATAAGAACCCTCCTGATTAATTTGTAAGTATAAAAAAACAAAAACGTCTCTGACAAAACAAAATGATTTGTTTTGTCAGAGACGAGAATTTACCCGCGGTACCACTCTAATTGTCTATACTACTTGGATAGACCTGCTTCATCGATAACGGTGATTGCCGTCTGCTTTCAGCAGAATTCTAAAAGTGCGCTTCCTCATTCCGATCACTCTTGGCTCCCACCTTCCCAAGATCGCTAAGCTGACGTTGAAATAAGTACTCTCTTTATCATCGAATGTCATTGTTAAACTGGCTTCATTATAGCAAATTTTTGTCTAGCTGGCTAGCCTTCTTCACTAATTGTCATAAAACTAACGCTAGGTTCTGCATTTAAGTTATACGAAGCAAAGTGATTCTTTTCAGCTTCGATAAAGGCGGCAGCGCCAATCATCGCCGCGTTATCCCCACAAAGTTTTAATGGCGGAATAAGTAATGTCACTTCTGGTAATTGTTCACTGATTGCATATCTCATTGCTTCTCGTAATCCTTGATTCGCAGCAACGCCCCCAGCAATTAGCAATTGTTTAACAGGATATTCTTGACAAGCACGAATGGTTTTAGTCACTAATACTTCTACCACACTCGCCTGAAAACTTGCGGCTAAATCCTTTGTAGACAGTACTTCACCACGTTGCTCTGCATTATGAACCGTGTTAATAAACGCACTTTTCAAACCACTAAAGCTAAAGTCATAGTTATCCTCTTTTAGCATCGCCCGTGGAAATTGATAGGTATCTGTGCCTTCATGGGCCAAAGCATCAATCTCTTTACCACTAGGATAAGGCAACCCTAACACACGTCCGACTTTATCATACGCTTCACCAGCTGCATCATCACGTGTTTCACCAACAATTTCGAAAGAGCCATCTTCTTTCATGTAGACCAATTCCGTATGTCCTCCACTAACGAGTAAGGCCATCAATGGAAATTCGAGCGGTGCCACAAAACGGGCAGCATAAATGTGCCCAGCCATATGATTGACTGGAATAAGTGGTAATTGGTGCGCCCAAGCAAATGCTTTTGCTGCAGAAAGTCCTATTAATAAAGCACCAACTAACCCAGGCCCATAGGTCACAGCAACGCCACTAAGCTCTTCTGGTGTGACTTTTGCTTCTGTTAATGCTTCTTCAATACAGATCGTCACTTGTTCAACATGATGACGGCTCGCAACTTCCGGAACGACTCCACCAAAACGTTGATGGCTCTTAATTTGCGAAGCTACGATATTGGAAAGAATTTTGTCGCCATCTTCAATGACAGCCACACTTGTTTCATCACAGCTACTTTCCACAGCTAATAATAATTTACGTTCTTTTGTAAAAATTGTCATTGGGCTTCCTTCCTTAATTTCGCACACATTACAAAGGCATTTTCTTGCGGTTCTTTATAATAATTTTTTCGAACAGCTACTTTCCGAAAACCTGTTTTCTCATAAAGTTTTTGAGCTAATGTATTCGATTCTCTGACCTCTAAGAAAATTTGTGTAATGTCACGACTTTTAACATATTCTTTAAAAGCTTTCATTAATTGACAACCAATTCCTTGGTGTTGTTTCTGACCATTCACAACAACGTGACTAATTTCTGCTTCATCTAAAATAAAATGATAGGCAATATAACCTAACCACTGGCCATTTTCAACTAAAAAAAGATATTCGCTATTTTCCTGAGCAAAATCTTCCGCGAATTGTGTTTCTGTCCAAGGGGAGCCAGTTGTATAAGAAGAATTACTAAAACGCCATAATTCTTCACCAATATTTGCTACAGATATTTCTTTTTTTGTTACTAACATTTTTTCTTCACTCTTCTTTTAAATCAATTATCATTTCTAGTGCGTCTTCATTATTTTCGTCATAATAGCCTTTTTTCACCGTTTGTGAGACAAAGCCAATTTTTCGATATAAACGTTGGGCTTTAACATTACTCATTCGTACTTCTAGCGATAAGGTTTCACAACGATTTTTCTTGGCAAAAATTCGCGTTTCTTCTATTAAAGAACGACCTAAACCTAAGCCTTGGTATGCTGTATGGACAGCGACATTCGTAATGTGTGCATCCGTTCCTTGAATCCGACAACCAATAAAGCCAACTGCTTTTCCGTTAATTGCCGCTAACAAATAGAGATGCGGCGCTTTTGAGCCAAGTTCTGCCATGAAAGCAGACATCGTCCAAGGAAGTTCCCCAGCATAAACTTCACGTTCAATTGCTAGTAAATCCTTAATATCTTGGTAGGTGATTTCACGCAATTGAAATTCTTGCTGGTTCATTGCAATGGTTTTAGTTATATACCGTTGCCGTCTTTTTGTAAAGTATTTTGTCACAAAATTAAAGTTTTTCCACATAGCTTTCTCCATTAGGCGTGTGTGTCTTCAACCAATTTTCTTCCGCTTCTACTTTTTTCAAATACGCAGGTAAGAACCCATGAACATTTTCAACAGGTTCAGCCACACTACCTAACGCAGCCAAAACTGCAGCATTAGGAATTTGCCATTGCGGGACATCACAAATTTCTCCATGAGGAATGATTTGAGCTATTTCTTCAGTGAATTTTTCAACATCTTCACCAACAAAAAAAAGATTTGGTTCATTTTTTAGTTGTTCTAATAACTCCCGCAGGGAAATATGTTGGTCCGGTAACTCATTTTGCCACACGCCATCGACAAACCGATAAGCACCAGCATAGACGTTTTTACGACGCGCATCAAAAAGAGGCACAATTAAACCGGTTTGTCCAACACAATTGGCCGCTAACGTTTGTAGACTGGAAATGCCTACTAGCTCTTTCTTTAAAGTATAGGCCAATGTTTTGGCAGTCGTCACGCCTAAACGTAAGCCAGTGTATGATCCAGGTCCTTCTGCTACGACAAAACGATCAATTGCCGTTGGCACCAAGTTCAATTGACTCATCAAATAGTCAATTGCCGGCATTAATGTTAAGCTATGATTTCTTTTAACCGTTGCTGTATAACTTCCCAGAATTTTTTGATTTTCACACACAGCAATACTCAATGTTTGGTTAGATGTATCTATTGCTAAAATTCGCACACGAATCCCTTTCCTTCTACAATTTAGTCGCTTCATTGTAGCACACTTTCCTTTTTCTAAAAAGGGAAAACGAGGTTTCTTTTTACAGAAACCTCGTTTCGTTCATTTTCTCTTTTTATTTAATGGTTGCTTCTAAGTAATCAATTAATGGTTTACTGATATCTGTTGCAGAACCATTTTCTCCTGAATTTTCAACCATAATCATTGTTAAGAATTTATTGTTACTACGATCTAACGTTAGAAGGAAACTGTTTTCTTTGCCATCTGTATCTTGTTTATCTTTTATTTCAGCTGTTCCTGTTTTAGCAGCCAATGAGAAGTTCGGATTGTACATATTATAAACATAACCTGAAGGATCTTCCACACTACCTAAAAGATCTGTGGCAATTGTATTCGCTGCGTTGGCGCTGATTACATTGTCTTTTTTCTTCGTTTCTTTGTCTAAAACTAATTTTGGATAGACTAATGTTCCATTATTTTGGAAAACACTATACATGGTAGCTTGTTGGATTGGCGAAATTAACAATTGACCTTGACCATAGCCCGTATCTGCTAAAAGAATTTCAGAATTAAATTTATCTTCATTTGAAATTTGAGCAGGCGTCATGGCAATTGGTAAATCTAGTTCCTCACCGAAAATGAATTTATTAAGACCCGTTCTAAATTTGTCTTCTCCCATCCGTAATGTTTGTTGGGCAAAATAAATATTATCTGAATTAACTAAAGCGGTACGCAGATTGACTGGACTTGCTTCTTTTACACGTGTCGCAAAATAGCCGCCCCAAGATTTATCTTTTTGCCATTTCAAACCATTAATTTCTAGCTCTTCATCTGGCTTCAATGTCCCTGCATCTAAACCAATGGCACCGGTAATTGTTTTAAAGGTAGAGCCTGGTGCATAGCCTGTCGCAAAACGTGCTGTGAATGGTAAATCTTTGTTGTTATTGTAAGCATCATATTCTTTTTGAGAAATGCCATTGGCCATTTTATTAGGATCATACGAAGGTGAACTAACCGTTGCTAATAAATCGCCTTTTTGAGGATCGGTAATGACCGCACTACCAGGGCGTTTGTCAAATATAGCGAAGGCTTGTTGTTGTACGCCACTGTCAATCGTTAATTTAATCGTTTGACCATCTTTTTTCTCTTTGGTTTGTAAAGCTTTTTTGACATTCTCTTTGTCATCTAAAATAACTAGTGAGCCACCATCTTGCCCTCTTAATTCTTTATCAAACGCTCGTTCTAAGCCAGTTTTACCAATTACGCCCGTACTACTTAACTCTGGATTTTTTTCAATATCTTCTGCAGTAATGGTGCCCGTATACCCGATTAATTGCGCAGCTGCTTCCCCCAGCGGATAATAACGTGACTCTGTATCTTTTGTCGCAGCCCCTGTTGGTAATTCTGTCACTGGTTCAGAAGCGACTGTGATTGGTACAAAGGAGTCTGCTTGGACCCACCCTTGGCTTAACTTTTGATTGATTTCATCAACAGAAACGCCGAACTTATCACTAAAAGCTTTGATATTGGCTGTTTTTTCTGCGCCAGAACCGAGTTTGCCAGGCACTACGCCCACTTCGTCAAACACTTTGTTAATTGCTAGCCCACTACCATTACGATCGACAATTTCTCCACGTTTGGCATTATCTACTTGAATCGAAATTTTATCATTTCCTGACATATCTGGAAAAATTAAAGACGGCTTCCAAGCGATTTGGTAGGTATCGCCTTTCTTGGCGATACTTGATTGATAAGACAAATCTTTCATTTCGCCTAAAGGGGTACTCATCGATAATTTATAGGTAAATGTGTATTGATTGTCTTTCGCTTTTTTGACTTGAACATCACTAGCTTTGACTCCTTCAGCTTGAATCCCTGAATAAATTGCTTGGTATTTTTCAACAACAGATTTAGTATCATAGCCATTTTTCTTTAAGCTAGCTTCTTGAACAACGGACGGTAACTTATCAAATTCCTGTTTTGACAATACGTTTAAAAATGTAGTAGCTGTTTTCTTCGCTTCGGCTAATTCTTGTTTGGCTTGCCATTGACTATAAGCATAATACCCGCCACCGGCAGCAGCGATTAGAACCAAGGCAGAAACACCAAGAATAAGTGGTTTTTTTGAAGATTTTTTATTACGATTGCTTCGTTCCATTCAATAATCCCCTAACTATATAATATGTCTTTTCTTCTATTATACGTAACTTTTTTTAAAATGCTTGTGTTTCACCTATACTTTTTTTAATTTCTTAATAAAGTTTGATCAATTTTTTCCATTTCATCAGGCTTTCGTTGGATTTCTCTGCATTCATTGTGTGGTATACTAGCTGTAACAATTAGTTTTTTATTAGGAGGAATGAACATGGGACTTATTAAAGCAGCAACAAGTTCAGTTGGCGGTGGCTTGGCCGATCAATGGCTAGAGGTTATTGAACCTGATAATATGGGGGACACAACCGTCATGACAAAAGGTGTTTTTGTACGTAAAGATGATAAACGTGGTTCTAATCGTAAAGGAACGGACGATGTTTTAACAGATGGTTCTGTTGTACATGTCTATCCCAACATGATGATGCTTCTTGTCGATGGGGGCAAAATCATCGATTACACTGCTGAAGAAGGCTATTATACAGTCAAAAATGATTCTGCGCCTTCAATGTTTAACGGTTCTTTAAAAGATGCGATTGCAGAGACCTTCAGTCGTTTCAAATTTGGTGGCGTAACTCCACAAAAACAACAAGTTTTTTATATTAACTTGCAAGAAATTAAAGGCATTAAATTTGGAACACCTGCGCCATTAAACTATTTTGATAATTTTTATAATGCCGAACTTTTCTTACGTGCACACGGAAATTACTCAATTAAAATTACAGATCCTTTGCTATTTTATACCAATGCGATTCCTAAAAACCAAACGCAAGTAGATATTAATGATATTAATGAACAATATTTGGCAGAGTTCATTACAGCATTGCAAGCAGCAATCAATCAAATGTCTGCTGATGGACAACGTATTTCTTATGTTCCCTCAAAAAGTGTTGAATTAAGCAAATATATGCAAACTGCGCTTGATGAGGATTGGCGCACCAATCGCGGTATGGAAATTGTTTCTGTAGCAGTTGCGAGCATTTCTTATACAGATGATTCAACTAAATTAATCAACATGCGAAATGAAGGTGCTATGCTCAGCGATCCAGGTGTTCGCGAAGGCTATGTTCAAGGTTCCTTGGCTCGTGGTATGGAGGCTGCTGGTAAAAATGAAGGTGGCGCTATGAGCGGCTTTATGGGCGTTGGTATGGGCATGAATGCGAATGGCAACTACTTTGCGCAAGCGTCTCAAACAAACCAACAACAAATGCAAGAAAAACAAAACCAGCAAAACGCACAAGGGGCTACAGACACTTGGACTTGCCCACAATGTGGGACTGAAAACACTGGGAAGTTTTGTTCAAACTGTGGTACACCAAAACCAACAAACGAAAAACCAAAATTAGAAATGAAATGTAGTGAATGTAGCGAAATTGTTGACTTAAGTAATGGTATTCCTAAGTTCTGTCCACATTGTGGTAAACCATTCCAAGGGGTTCCTTTATAAGCAAGTAGTGAACAATTAAAGAAAAGGGTCAGGCACAAGTCTACCCTTTTTCTTTGAATCAGATTCCTGTTATTTACTCACTCTATTAGAAAGGACGGTTGCAATGGAAACAACATTTACCCATAAATGCCCCAACTGTGGCGGCCCGCTCTTATTTAATCCCAAAGATCAAAAATTTCATTGTGAATATTGTTTAAATATTTACACGGAAGAAGAAGTGACTCGTTATGAGCAACAGCAACATGAGGCGCATTTAGAGAATCCCTCAACAACGACTGCCGAGGAAAATTTGACTTTCACAGCGGAAGAAGAATCCTCCGCTACGCAACAAACAGAGACCACTGAGAATGAAACAACTGCAGATACAGGCACAATGGAAATTTTTAATTGTCCAAGCTGTGGCGCTCAAATTGTCACCGATGCAACAACAGCAGCCACATACTGTTATTATTGCCATAATCCAGTTGTCTTGGCTGGTCGATTAAGTGGCGAATTTTTACCAGAAAACGTCTTACCCTTTACAATTGAAAAAGACGAAGCGATTGAAAAATTTCTCGCTTGGACCAAGAAAAAATGGTTCATTCCCCGAGATTTTTTCAGCAAAAATCAAATCGATAAATTAACTGGGGTTTACTTCCCCTATTGGGTCGTTGATGCAGAAGTCGACGGACAACTGCAAGCTACTGGCACAAGTATTCGCATTTGGCGCGTAGGTGATATTGAATACACCGAAACAAAACGTTTCAATGTGGGACGTTCAGGAAAATTATCGTTTAAAGAATTAGTTAAAAATGCCTTGTCAAAAAACGTCCAACAAAAAATGGTGGAAGGCGTTCAACCATTTTTAATTGATCAAGCGGTGCCTTTCAAAAGCCAATACCTAGCAGGTTTCCAAGCAGAAAAACGCGATATTGAATATGAAGCAATCAAAAAACACGTCCAACAAGAATTACAAGATTATTCGGAATCATTGTTACGGGACTCTGCTTCTGGTTATACTACGTTGACAAATGTTCGCACGGATATTTCTCTAAACCAAGAAAATAATTACTATATGCTTTTGCCAATTTGGTTAGTCACCTATCGCAGTCAGGAACAATCAAAAAAAGTTTATTATTATGCCATGAATGGACAAACAGGTAAAGTAAGCGGTGTGCTTCCAATTAGTTACACTCGTTTAGGACTAGCAACGTTAGGCATTTTCGCTGGACTCTTAGCACTCTTTTTATTAGGAGGTTATTTCCTATGAAAAAACGACTTTTACCTATTTTTTTCCTAATACTTCTTACCTTTGGCCTTGCCCTACCCGTTTCGGCGGCTGAAAATTCAATTGATGATGACGCACAATTACTGACACCTGATCAAATCAACCAACTAAAACAAGAGATACAACCTTTAGAAGAAAAAACAAAAGCCTCTGTCTTTATTGTGACCACAAATAATAATACCTATGGCGATGAACAAGACTATGCAGATCATTATCTTTTAAATAAAGTTGGCAAGGACCAAAATGCGATTCTTTTTCTCATTGATATGGACTTACGGAAAGTCTACATCTCTACTTCTGGAAACATGATTGATTATATGACGGGTGCACGAATTGATGATACCTTAGATAAAGTAATGGATGGGATGAGTCAAGGAAATTATTTCGCGGCTGCTCAAACCTTTGTTCAGGAAACTCAAGCATTTGTTAATAAAGGGGTTCCTGGGGGACACTATCGTGTGGACAGCGAAACAGGTAAAATCACTCGTTATAAAGTCATTACCCCGCTGGAAATGGTAATTGCTTTTGCTGCTGCGCTGATACTCAGTTTGGTCTTCTTAGGCATTAATATTTCTAAATATCAATTAAAATTTTCAAGTTATCAATATCCCTTTAGGGAAAAAACAACTTTAAACTTAACCTCCCGCACAGATCAGTTAACCAACTCTTTCATCACTACGCGTCGTATTCCTAAAAACAATGGCGGCAGTGGCGGAATGGGCGGTGGTGGTAGCACCACCCACTCAACTGGCGGCGGCACATTCGGTGGTGGCGGTCGAAGTTTTTAGATTTTTCGCAGAAATACCAACTCCTATAAAGAGTGATAAAAACCAACCGATTGAACCAAAACTATCTGATTCACAAAAAAACTCATCTAGCACTATTGAAGACGTAATGGCTGAGTTAAGAAATTTAAAAATGTTAGTTGATGAAGGAATTCTAACAGAAGAAGAATTTCAACAAAAGAAACGGCAATTGCTTCAATTGGATTAATAAAAAAATCCTGAAAAGACTCGTCATCTTTTCAGGATTTTTTTCTTCTTGGTATTTTCCCATAATTCTTGATAAGGTATTTCATGGATATCACGGAAATAGGCTACTTCAAACTTTTCAAAATCAGTTGACTGGCAGTTGCCGGTTAAAACACCAATTCCTGCTTTGCCATGACACGTTCCCATAAAAACATCCACGAGCGAATCACCTACCATAATTACTTCTGTCGCCTTCAATTGACATGACTGACAAAAGGCTTGGAGCATGTCCGCATCTGGTTTCGGTAAGTAACGATCTCCTGTCGCAATAAAATCAAACATTTCTGTTAAACCAAGATATTCCATAATCAACATAGTCGCTGGCAAAGTATCTGAAGTTGCTAATCCAATTTTATAGTTCTTCCGTTTCAGCTCAAGAAATAACTGTTTTAAATCACCAATCGGTTCGATCTTTTTCAGATTTTTTCGTAAATAATCATAAAAAAATTGCTCCAGCCATCGACTGCTGATTCCCTGTTCGACTAATTCCTCAAATTGCGCCAATTCCTGATAAAGTTCCTGATAAAGGACTTCATCAAGTAAATGTTTTTGCAAAAAACGTTGCTCCTGAATAGCTAATATCTTTTTTATTTCTGCTGAATGATGAGGGGCTAACATACTTAGTGTTTCAAAACAAGCTTGCAAACCTGCTTGCCAAAGAGTGTCAAAACGAATACACGTACCATCTTTATCAAATAAAATTCCTCGATTTTCCATGAAAGAACACCTCAAAACGTTTGCTTTGCTTCCTATTTGTTTCTTCAAGTATACTAATCATTTATTTGATTTTGATATTCTTTTTGTATCATTTGTGTAAAAAAATATAAAAAAGCAACGAATTGAGCCGACCCCCAAAAGTTAGACCTAGAAATCTAACTTTTGGAGGTTTTTTTGTATGGCAAAATACAGTTTTGAATTTAAACTTAAACTTGTTCATGACTACTTATCTGGTCAAGGAGGTCTAAGGTTTCTCGCAAAGAAGTATGGGTTTAAAGATAGTTCTCAAATAAGCAAATGGATAAATGCCTATAAAGAACTTGGTGAAGAAGGCCTACTTCGCAGTCGAAAAAATAAGAATTACTCTGTTCAATTTAAGCTAGATGCGATAGAGTTATATTTAACAACAGAGTTGTCCTATCAAGAAGTAGCTAATCTTCTAAAAATGAACAATCCATCATTGATTGCGAATTGGCTTAGAACGTATCAGAAGTTTGGTATAGAGGGACTCTCTAAACAGAAAGGACGTCCACCTACCATGTCTAAAAAG
>NZ_JAHLRI010000129.1:0-1775 GCF_018919685.1 Enterococcus sp. S183_ASV_20 | reverse complement strand
GGTTATACACTTTCTTTTGGAACAAGTTTAGCAACTCCAGAAGTAAGCGCAGCTTTAGCAGCTATTATGTCAAAGAATGTAGATAATTCTAAAGATTCAAATGAAGTATTAAATACTTTATTTGAAAATGCTGATTCTTTTATAGATAAAAATAGCATGCTTAAATACAAAGAGGTGAGAATAAAATAGATGAAATTTATATCTCCGATGATCTTTACGTTACTTCTCGTAATCTTTACTCTTGTTTTTGAATTAAATTTAGTGTCTACTGCATACTTTTCCTTGTTATTGTCTATCTTTGTACATGAGTTAGGTCATTTAGTTTTTGGATTATTTAATAAAGTTAGACCAGAGTCATTAATATTTGGGTTTATAAAACTTTCGTGGGAAAAACAGTTTAAGGTTAGATTAAATACACAGTGGGGATTTTTTGGTGGATTATTTAGATATAAACCAACTACGTTTAATAATAAGAAAATTCTGAGGTTGTTAACCGGAGGACCAATATTTAGTCTTTTTTTTACATTAACTTTTTTTGTAAAAATTGAATTTTTTCAATATTTTTCTTTATTTAATTTTTCAATATTCTTGATTACTGCAGTTCCTTTTAATTTTAACGGGTTTATGAATGATGGATACAATATATATAAATTAGTTACTAAGGATTATATTTTCGAAATGTATTATATTGTATCAAATAGCTTACTTAATAAATATAATCAGTCAACTTTCTTAAATAGCAATGAGGTATGCAAAATAATAAAAAAAAATAAAGAATTACCATTATATGTGCTAAATACATTCTTACTGTATGTTATATATGAGTATTTAATAGACAAAAATAATAGGAAATTAAAACTAATATACCCAATACTTAGTAAAGAAGACAAGATACTGAATAATAAAAGTTATTTACAGAATTTTTATTTAGCTAATTTGTATATGATAGAATATATCTTATCTGTAGATAATAAACAAACTTTTAAAAAAATTAATTTAAAAATTCTAGACTCAATTAGTAGATCTAGAATTAAATATCTAAACTTTAAATGCTCAAAAAGTGCTGATGATGAAATAAGCCAATCAATGACAGAATTTAGCAATATCATAAAAAATTATTCAGATCAAACGTCAACTATGATTATAGCAGAAAAACAATGGGTTCAAAATTGAGATAAGAAACCAGCTAGACTGTCGACGTAAAATGATAGGCTAAAAAAAGTGATGTGTGCTTGCTACGATTTTTATACAGTATTTCATGATGTAATAAATAAATTTTCTATTAAAATATATTAACTAAAAGAACCAACAGGGTATACCCCAATGTCATTAAGTTAAGGAAAAAATAAAGCAGGAAAACAATTAAGTCTTCCTGCTTTATTTTTTCTATGTAAAAGGACACTCTCTTGATACAATTATTTTAACAATAATAAAACGTCATAGCGTTACGTATTCTGGAGGTGTCCTTATGTCTAATACTATCAAAATTCCATCCACACTTCAAGCAGCTCATAAAATCAAACAAAATTTAGAAGATCAAATTCGCTGTATTACAAATCAACCTGAAATTTTTGCTCAATCTCCGACTGATTTTTCTCGAAACAGAAAGTTATCTTTTGAGACAACTCTCAAAATTATTCTCTCTTTCGGTGGACAAAGTCTTTCTAGTGAATTACTCTCTTACTTTGATTTTACACTTCAAACGCCAACTGCTTCCGCATTTGTACAGGCTCGAAGTAAAATAAAGATTGAAGCTTTCAAACAACTCTTCTACC
>NZ_JAHLRI010000128.1:0-1823 GCF_018919685.1 Enterococcus sp. S183_ASV_20 | reverse complement strand
AAGCGTATTACAACAAAAGAACTTTCTGAAAAGTTTGGTGTCACAGAACAAACTGTAAGAAGCGATTTGGCTTTATTAGAACGAGAACATAAGATTATCCGAGTTCATGGAGGTGCAAAAGCAATTGACACAGATATATCTTTCGATGAACGTTTAGAAGAAAATGTACCAGAAAAACGAAGATTAGGGGAATATGCTGCTTCATTAGTTGAAGAAGGAGACATTATCTTTTTAGACGGTGGTACAAGTATGATGTATCTCATTGATGCATTACCAAAAGAAATCCATCTTCGAATAATTACTGCTAGTCTGCCCATAGCTGATAAATGTAGTCAATTAATAAATGCTGATATCTATTGTTTAGGAGGCATGCTCAATAAGCGAACAAAAGAGATGTATGGACCAAGAGCAGTGGCTGATGCTGAAACATTAATGGCTAACAAAGCATTTATAGGAGTAAGCGGTTTTTCTGTAGAAGATCAATTCACTGAAAATAATGTTCTTTCACTAGATGTGAAAAGTAAAATTCTAAATTCTACTAAGCAAAAAATAGTAGTAGCAGATTCCAAAAAGGAAAATAGAATTGGCATACAACGTGCATTTACTTTTAGTGACTTTGAGTTATTCATTACTGGAAAAAAAGTATCCAGTAAGTTTATCTCTGAAATAAGAAAACATATGGAGGTGATTCAAAAATAAAACTTTTAAATAAAATTAAAATTGAAAGGGGGTGAAAATGAATGTACGCGGATTTTATTCATCAAGAGTTGATTTTTTTTAATTCTAAATTTACTACAAAAGAGCAATTCTTTGAAGAAGCAACTAAAAAATTGAAAATGCTAGAGTATGTGGAAGATAGTTTTGAATCAGCAATTATGACAAGGGAGATGAGTTTTCCTACAGGATTAGAACTAGGGCATATTAATATCGCTATTCCCCATACTGATCCACAGCATGTAAAAAAACCGTTTGTTGCAGCCTATCAATTAAATAATCCGATTGAATTTGTACAAATGGCAACCACAGATAGTTTAGTTCCATGTGAATTGATTTTAATTTTAGGAATCACAGATCCAAAAAATCAAGTGGGATTATTATCAACAATTATGGAAATATTTGGAAATGATGAGAAGGTTTCTGAATATCGAAAAGTCAAATCACCAAAAGAGTTATATCACTTTTTACAACAAAATCTTTAAATTGAGAAAGGATGAATGAAAATGAAACGAATTATTGTTGCTTGTGGAAGCGGTGTCGCAACAAGTCAAACTGTTGCTTCAAAAGTTCAAAGATTATTAAATGAGAGAAAAGTTGATGCTAGCGTTGAAGCTGTTGATATTAAATCAATTAGAACGTTTATAAAAAATGCAGATGCTTATGTATCTATTACTCCAGGATCTGAAGATTACGGTGTTCCTAAATTTGATGGTATTAAATTTTTAACTGGGATGGGTATGGATGAAGAATTAGATCGATTAATTGAAGTGTTGCAAAAATAAAGGAGGATTTTGTCAATGATTGAAGCAATTTCGAATTTCTTTCAGGCAATTCTAAATATGGGAGCTACAGTGTTTGTACCAATCATAATGTTGATAATTGGTTTAGTAGCAAAAATGAAATTTAAAGATGCATTCAGTGCAGCATTGATTTTTGGGGTAGCATTTGCTGGAATGAATTTAGTTGTTGATTATATGTTGGGAAATATTACACCAGCCGCAAAAGCTTTTGCGGAAGCAACAGGAATCAATTTAACAGCGATTGATGGTGGATGGACGACAGGCGCTTCGGTAACATGGGCTTGGAAATATGCTTTTCTTGCTTTT
>NZ_JAHLRI010000127.1:0-1836 GCF_018919685.1 Enterococcus sp. S183_ASV_20 | reverse complement strand
GTGCTAGGAAGTTCTTCCAATAAAATACTAGTAAATAGAGTTGTATCAGTTATATTCCACTCCTGTGCTAACTTTGTCCAAATCATTTGTCTATACTCATGTGAGATATTTACTGAATCAATACCAATGAGATTAATACCACGTAAAATAAAGGGCAACACAGTTGTATTTAATGTCAGTCCTCCGGCATTTCCACACAACGATACGCTTCCTTGATAATACACATATGGAAGTAAGCTCGAAACCAAATTACCACCAACAGTATCCAAAATATAATGGAATGTTTGCTTAGATAATGGTTTTTGATCAAATTCAAAATCGCTCAAAAGAATAACGCGGGTGGCTCCTAATTTTTTTACAACTTCAATTTGGTTTTCTTTTCTAACCAAGGCGGTGATATTTTTATAGCCGATTTTTGAAAGGATTTGTAAACCAATACTACCTACCCCACCAGATGCCCCGGTGACTAAAATGGCTTGGTCAAGATCCTTATCCATTCCATTTTTCTCTAACTCAAAAATTGATAATGCAGCAGTAAGGCCAGCTGTTCCAAAAATCATTGCGTCTTTCATTGACAAGTTTTCTGGCAACGGCACAACCCAAGAAGAAGGAACTCTTGCATATTCTGAAAATCCTCCAGTATGACTCATTCCCATAGTATATCCAGTTACTAAGACTTGCTGACCTTTTGAATATCTCGAATCTGTAGACTCTTCAACAGTTCCACTCAAGTCAATTCCAGGTATCATAGGATAACTACGTATTACGCCACCATTTTTTTGTACAGCTAACATATCTTTGTAATTTACTGAAGAAAATGCTACTTTTATTAAGACTTCACCAGTATCTAACATATCAACTTTTGTTTGTTGCTCCACTTGATAAGTAACTCGCCCTTCCTCTTCTCGCACAACCAATGCTTTAAAAGTATCCATAATTTTTCTTCCTTTCTTTAATCAATAGCTTCTTTGACAAAATAGTTTTGCAACAAAACTATTTGCAATTAGAATTTAACATGTTACTATTGTTCTGTCAAATAAGTATTGGAGGTAGTTATTCCATGGTAGAGAATTGTATAAATTTCTTGCTAAGTGTTTCTCAACATAAAGTTTTTAAATACTATAGTAAATTATTAGAAGAACAAGGCATTACGCCAGCGCAAGTGGGGATATTAACCTGTATATGGTCCAAGAATAATAATAAAATGACACCTAAAGAAATAGGCCTAAGACTTCATTTAGAAGCACCCACAGTATCAGGAATTCTAGATAAGATGCAAAAACTGGAATTAATCCATAGAGAAGTTGATCCTGATAATCGACGTGTGGTGTTTGTCACCACAACAGAAAAAGCAGATACAATGAGAGCAGATATAGAGAGAGCAACGGAAAAAATGAATAAACAGGTACTCCAAGACTTTTCCTCTGAAGAAACTGACTTACTTCAAAAGCTACTAACAAGACTAATTAACTCTAAACTTAGTTAGTTTAAGTGATCTCTCAGTTAAAAAAGTAGAATAACATAACAAAAACCCCGGTCATAAGATTGGGGTTCGTTGCATTTTATTTTGACATGTAGGAGTATATTATAGTGGATGAATTATAACATAAAATGTGACGCTAAAATGTTTGTTTAATAGCATTTTAGCGATTTTAAAATAACTAAAAACTGAAATAAAACCACTGAGTAAAATGCAGATCAAATGAGATATTATATAACTAATCATCAAATAGGTTTTAATTTTTCTTAGTTCTCTTTTTAATGTATCTTCAGCCGTTTTCCAATAATGAATTTTATGTTGATTCTGATTACGGGCTAATATGATAAATCTTAGTC
>NZ_JAHLRI010000126.1:0-1866 GCF_018919685.1 Enterococcus sp. S183_ASV_20 | reverse complement strand
GTCGGCCAGCCAGACTATGGATCAGGTATATTCAGACCTTCTAAAACTGCAAGACGATTATTTGCTACACTTAGAACACCACAGACGAACTAAAAAAATTATTGATGAAAATTAAAAAAATCATTTTAAACAAATATACCGGATATATTAAATATACTTAATATATCCGGTATATTATATATATTAAATATATTCGCTATATTTAATATATTCGCTATATTTAATATATTCGCTATATTTAATATATTTCAGTTAATCTTTGATTCGTCTATTATAAATATTTCTTTCCTCTTCGCTTAGGGTATCTATTAAAGCGTCCATTGCTAGTGCGACTATGTCGTACATGGGTTTATCTTTTGCATAGCTTAAATCTCTTATAGTTTTTAACACAGGAGGATCAACTTGTACCGGTCTCCTATCCTTAGCAGTATATTTGCTTTTTCCTAACTCTACATTAATATCATCGGCTATTTCTATATCTGCAGCGCCAATCTTTTTTTTCTCTTTATTCGTTGGTAACAATGCCATTGATCTCAATCTCCTTTCCTTTAGATAATATCTTATTAGCCATTGAATCAGCATATTTTAAAGTATAATCAAAACCGACTATATCTCCATGTGATTCATAGTATTCAATTCGTTCTTCAAGCTCGGTAAATATATCTGCAAATATTGCCCACCAACGGCGATCAACATAATCATTAAGTTGGACACCAGTTTCTCCATAAGTTTCCAGCCTATCAGAGCCTTTAACAATAGTTTTAAAAATATTTTCTTTACCATATTTATCTACAGTTTTTTGATAATTCGCACGTTGTGACTCTCGACGTGCCGAAAACATTACAGGAAGGATACCGATTATTTGTAAATTTGTTTCTTCGAAGTTACTTACAATAGGAATCAGTACTTTTTCAATAAAATCTTCCGTACCTTCCATCGCGTACCGTTTAAGCTCTTGCATCGGTATAACATAATCAGCAGCTGTTAAGAATGCTCTAACAACATTATCAGTAGATGGTGGACAATCGACAAAAATATAGTCAAATTTCTTTCTTAACTCTTTTAAAGGTTGTATAAAAGCTAAATGTCTATCATGTTTGTTTGGATATTTTTGCGACAAATGTTCATTCAATTCTTCTGATCCTGGTGAACCAGCCATAACATACAAATGGGGACTTATTTTTGTTATTCCAGATTCCCAATCATTATTAGTTATCGCTGAAGCTAAAGAGCGTTCAAATTTCGATATTTGATAGGTAGAACTAATATTAGAAGTAGTATTTCGTTGTTGGTCATAATCTATTAAACATATATCTTTGTTGAAAATTTGACTACCAACAATTGAAAGTAACTCATTATCGATACTCTTTCCTATACCACCCTTACGCCCTGTTAGCATTATTACTTTACCTGAAACACCCTTATCGACTAACATAAAATCCCTCCAAAATATATTTAATATATCCGATATAGCAAGTATACTAAATATATTCGCTATATTCTATATATTTAGTATATCACATATATTCAAATTGTCAAAATATATTTTGACAATTTGTATTGACAACAATATATAAATAATCGTAAACTACCAGTGAGTAATTAGAATTTTTTTCTCTGCGTTGTTACAAATCTAATCATAAATATATTTTTTATTCACAAAAGAAGGAGCTTTATCAAAATGGAAAATTTTCAATTTTATAAATCTAAAGAGATTTACAGAGAAAAATACTACCAAATGCCAAAAGTATTTTTCACAAATGAAATGTACAAATCTTTATCCAACGACGCAAAAATTGCATACATGCTTTTAAAAGATCGGTTTGATAATTCCGTTAAAAATAATTGGGTAGATAGTGAAGACAA
>NZ_JAHLRI010000125.1:0-1901 GCF_018919685.1 Enterococcus sp. S183_ASV_20 | reverse complement strand
GTATTTTTTATTCTTTCGTTCTTAGCTATTTCTAGTTTGTCACCGCAACTCATAGTATTCGTTCTCCTTTATCCTTCAGTATTTCTTTGTCTTTCTTCTCCTAAAAGAGCGGTTAGTTCGCTAAATGACAAATTATTTTCCACTAGTAAGGTACTTACGATTTCAGCTTCTAATTGTTTTATGTCCATTTCTTTTTTCGTCACGGCTTGCTTCAAGGTGTCCAAGCGACCCTTTGCCGTTGCTAATTCTTTCTCCATACGACTTTTCTTCTTTTGTAAGTCTTCTAATTTATTTTTGGTCATCCGAGTTCTTCTCCTTTGTTTCATTTTTTGAATCTTCTGTTTCTTTGTACGTGTTCGATTCCTTTTGTAGATAATTGGTTAAGGTGACTGGCTCCATTTTATCCACTAAATATTGAGATCCTTGTTTGACAAAAGTTAGTTTCATTGCTTCTTTGTTCTCTTGATTTTTTAAGGCGCCGTCATCATTGTTTATTTTTACCCTTTGGGTATTTTTATAAGAAACTTCACTGATTACTTCGTTATTTTCTGAATCAATATAAATTTTGTACCTATCTAAGACTTGGTTCACAACATACCCTTTATAGGCTTGATTAACCGGTTGCTTTTCTTCAGCAACTAGCTCGTTGTACATTCCTGGCGTAACAAGAGGTTTATATCGGTTTCGGTTCTCGCCCAAGTCTTTTTTTGTATAATAGGCGATCAGAAATTTTTTTACACTCGCAGGTGTAATTGTTTCTTTTTCTTCTGTTTTTTCCTGTTGATTGGCTAATTGTTTTGGTTGTTTGTGTTCACCAATTTTCACACCAACAAACAGTAATAGCATGACTAAAATAATCCCACCAATGATTGTTCCAATGAGTTTGTAACGTTTTATCCTCACTTCATCATACATTTTCTTACCGAGTAGCTTATTGCTACCTTTTCCTTTCTTCCTTTATTTCACGCGCATAAAGTACATACCAGGTTGTTTTGATAGTACGCGCCAATTCATAGAAAACAAGCCACTGACATTCATTTCTGAAATAACAAACGTCCCGTCACTATTGACATGCTCGACATACGCCACATGTCCGTATTGTGGACTTGCGCCCGCTGCACCATTAATAAAAATGACCGCATCCCCTTTTTCTGGTGTGGGCATAAGTGTTGCCCCTTGCGTTTGTCCATAGTTGTTGACCCATTGATTGGCGTTGCCCATCGTTGGGTGAATAGACTTTCCTAGTTGTGCAAACCGATTGTAGACATACCATGTACAGTTACCTGGCGCATACGCATTTCCTGGCCAACCTAGGCCTGCCTTGGTTTCTTTTTCTGTAGGTAGAGGATTCATTTTCCCTTTATATTGTTCGAAAACCTCACTACTTGAACCATTAACAATCGGTGCTGATTGTGATAAGAAAGTAAACCAATTTTGAGCTGCTTGAATTCGTTCAGCAACCTTATCACCTGGATTACCTTCCCAAACATTTAAAAAGTACGTCGTTAGGTCTGGAACCGTTGAAGCAACTTTACTTTTTGCAACATTTTCAGCCGCTGTTCGTGACCCCGGGGCGTCTCCATTAAAGATAAAATCTAACTGAAGTTGCAAATCATACCATTTCTTATTTTGTTGTTTTGCATAATCTAGCAGCAAGGTGTGTCGTCTTCCACCATCAGAAGTATCTGTCCACTGTCCGAGCCCTAATCCACGATGAAGAATGTTTCCAAAACGTCCTCCATAAATTTGTGATCCGCCCATAGCTAACCAAGCAGGTTCGTCCCATGAATTTCCATAAGCACCTACAGGAGGGTTTAAGTAGTCTCCTTCAGCACGCTTAGGATTAATCCCACTTTCTACCGAGAAATTACCTAACATAGCGCTAATTCCCTCTTTTGTAT
>NZ_JAHLRI010000124.1:0-1942 GCF_018919685.1 Enterococcus sp. S183_ASV_20 | reverse complement strand
CTGTAGTAAAATCGTTCATAGGGAAGTCCTCTCTTCTGTGAATGTGTTGTGGTAACTCTATTCTACAGAAGGGACTTCCTTTTTTGTATAGTTTTATTCATTTACACAAAATATTTTACACTCTCCACAAATGTTCAACTATGAACAATTACGTATCTGTATAAATTATTCTAATACAGTATTGTATTGTTTGCTTGATAGCAAAAAAAATAATACGAACAAGAATCCTATAATCCTTGTCCGTATTAAATCCCAAGCTACTATTCTTTTTTATCCTGAAACTAGAGTCTCTTTACTCTTCTGTGTTATAATCATATTCAACAAGGTCATCTATACCTGTTATTCCTAATTGTTTAAAAATCAAATATTCTTTGGCGATGTATGCATTCCATTCGAGTCGCTCAAGCATATCATAGGTTTTCTCTAAAGTAGCTCCAACTACTAGAACACCATGTTTTCGTAACAGATAGGATTTCGGTATAGCTTGATCTTGTCTTACTTCTTTTCTAACTTTTTCAGCTAACTCAGGAGTGGTTGCTGGAGCAAATTCCAGACATTTGATTTCTCCCATTTTTTGAGTTCCTTCGCTAATATTAGGCATATCTAATCCCATACTTGCAAAAACCATTGAATTCAAAGCATGTGCATGAATTACGCAGTTAATCTTTGCATTTTCTTCATAAGCAGCCATGTGCATATTAATTTCACGTGTAATTCCACCATAACCATCAATGATATTTTTCTCTTTATCAATGACCAAAATTTGTTCTGGATTTAAATCGCAAAGATAGTTTTGAGACATTAGTGTTGGTGACATGATAAAGTGGTCATCACTTACTTTTATACTGACATTTCCTCCTGCTGCATTTGTAAATTTACGATCATACATTTTTTTGATAAATTTACACAGTTTTACTCGTTCTCCGTAGTATAGCATTATGTTTACTCACCAATCTTTCTATATTGAACTAATTTTTTTAATTCTAGAACACGTTCTTTTGAGAATCCTGTACTTAATGTTTCTTCAGCTTTAGCAGCACCAACTGCAGTTGCCAAAATTCCTATATCTTTTAAGGGTAATTTTTCCGAAAAACCGTAAACCAAACCAGAGACATACGCATCTCCACTGCCAGTATCGTTTACTGTTTTGACTCTTGGTGAATTAAATATATATTGTTCATCATTTGTTAGTAACACAGATCCTTTTTCTCCCATAGATACAGAAATACATTTCATATTGGTTAGTACTGACTTTTTCTTCTGATATACTTCAATACAATGTTCCAAAGAAAGAATTTCTTCACCTATAATTTCAGAAAATTCATAGTTATTCGGTTTGATTAAGAAGACAGCTCTTTTTAATACTTCATCTAAAAATTTTCCTGAAACATCAGCAATTAATTGAACTTTTTTTTCTTCTAACTTATCAAGTAAATAAGCGAATACTTCTACTGGTGTTTGAAGAGATGGATTTCCTGCAACTACTACCGTATCCTTAGAAGACAGTTGATTTAATTCCTGAGTGAAAAATGCATCAATAATTTGTTTGTTAATTTTAAAACCATATTCTGTAATCATGAAACTACCTTTTCCACCATCATCTGTAAGAACAATATTATTTCGCACGTCTTCTTTAGACACTGTATAGAAAGAACTTTTTGTTTGATGTTTAATTAGTAAGTTCTTTAATTCATTCCAATTATTTTCTCCGGTAATACCCGTACAGTTATTTTCTTTACCTAAGATATTCAATCCGACTGAAACATGGGTTCCTTTTCCTCCTACATCCATATATCTTTCAGCGATTCTATTATTTTTCCCTCGAGTTAATTCATCTTGAATGTGAAAAACATGATCAATTGCAGGGTTCAAAGTAATCGTATAAATCAAATAGCTCCTCTCCTTTCAATTAATAATTTTACGTGTGATTATCTCCTTTTGT
>NZ_JAHLRI010000123.1:0-1953 GCF_018919685.1 Enterococcus sp. S183_ASV_20 | reverse complement strand
TATAAATACTGCTAAAACACATGAATCCGCAATCCAAACAGCTAGTCAAGCTGTAGCAAATGGAGTTTTAGAGCAGACAGTTTCTTACTATTCATTGAAGGGTAAAACAAAAGAAACAATGGATGCTATGCGGGCTGAATATTCATCGCTTGAAACAAAAGTGGGTAGCGCCTTTGATGTTATTGAGCAAAAGCAGGCTATTTCAGTTGATCAGATGGCTGCTAACTTACAGAAGAACCAAGAAGCTGTTAGCCAATGGAGCACTAATATTGCTACGTTAGCACAGCGAGGGGTAGATGAAGGGCTTTTAGAGCAACTAAGGAAAATGGGGCCTGAAGGTGCTGCCCAAGCAGCAGAATTAGTTAATTCTTCAGATGAACAATTACAACGCTTAAATGATGTCTATCGTAATACTGGTGAAACTTCCATGAATGCGATGAAAGAAGGCTACCAGTTAGGTAAAAATGGTGTTAATGATGAAATAGCAAGCCTCATCCCAACCCAAAAAGATACATTAATGACTCAGATTAAGAGCACCGATTTTAGTAGTGTAGGTAAAAGTGTTACTGAAGACTTTAAAGCAGGAATTGAGAATGGTAGAAATGCAGTAGCAGAAATGACCAAAGGAATTGTTCCACAAATGGGAACCGATATGAAAGGTGAAGTTGAAAAGGCTAATTTCCCTGATATAGGTAAAGCTATCCCTCAAGGTCTAGAGAAAGGTATTGGAGCTAACAAACAATTACCTGTAAAAACATCTAATCAAATGATTGATGATGTTGTTTCTGGTGCCAGAAAAGGTTTAGATTCTCACTCTCCTTCTCGTGTATTTCACTCAATTGGTGAAGATGTTGATTCTGGATTATCAAACGGTATCGAACAAAACGCAATGAATCCAGTAAGAGCTGTTGAGTCTATTGTTGATAAAATAATTTTTGCAATGGATAAATTGCCATCAGAAATGAATTCTATCGGAGCAAATGCAATTGATGGATTGACTAATGGTATTAACGCCAATGCTAATAGTGCTTTAGCTGCAGCAAGAGGTGTGGCAGATCAAATTGTAAGTACAATGAAAAGCGCTATGGATATTCATTCTCCATCACGTGTAATGCGTGACGAAGTAGGTAAAATGATTCCAGCAGGAGTAGCGGTTGGTATTGATAAATATTCAAACTTTGTAGAAAAATCTATGCAACGACTAAGTAAAAAAGTAGCCATGCCAGCGCTGGATAATTTAAATTCAAATCTGTCATTTAGTGGCGGAACACAAAGTTTAGCGTTTTCTGGAGATGTATCTTCAAAATTCACTGTGGAGGTACCTGTTATTTTAGATAGTACAGAGGTTGCAAGGGTTATTGCTAAACCAATGAGTAAAGAATTGCAGAATCAACAAGATAAAAAGAATGTTTCTTTAGGAAGGAGGCGCTAAATGTTATACAACTTTATTGATGTAAATGAACAACAAACAAAAGCCTCTTTGCCTTCGGAAGCCATGAATTTTAATGGTTCCTTTTTAGAAGATTTAGTTCCAGGTTATAGAACATTATCTGTTGTTGGAAGAGAGTTAGCTCCTACTGAGATACAAAGCTACCAGTTGGGAATTCGTGATGGAATGCGACATGTTTATGCTCGTATTCCGGAAAGAGAATTAACAGTTAAATTCAAAGTTGAGGCTAACTCTAACGAAGCGTTTAGGGATTCTTTTAACAGACTAAACGTTGCTTTGTTTACAGAAAAAGATGTACAGATTTGGTTTAATGATGAACCAGAAATGCTTTGGTCGGGTAGTAAATCAGACGTTGATGCAGTTCCTGAGGGATTGAATCGAGTCGTTGGTACATTTACAATTTTGTTGAACAATCCATATAAATATACTCGAAGCGATGCTACTAGTGTTATGTGGGGTTCAACAGAAATAACGTTTCAGGCTAACTATCTTATGGGTAATAC
>NZ_JAHLRI010000122.1:0-2012 GCF_018919685.1 Enterococcus sp. S183_ASV_20 | reverse complement strand
TTCATGTAATTGGCTATGTTGTGCATTTTCTCCTTTAATAATCTGGCTAGTGACTTGAGTTCCTCGCTGTCTTAGCAAGGCGTTGACTGCTAAGGCACTAGATAACGGTACCGTTCCATCACTTAAATCTGTTGCACTTAATTGACCACCAATTAATAAAATGGGCAGTTTTTCTGGAACAACATTAATCATCTCTTGATAATCCAAATAGCGGCTACTTTTTTCTGTGGGGCCATTTTCTAGTTCCGTTTCGATGGTTTGCTGTTGACTCGTATCAATAAAATCATTGAAAGGTGCTCCAATGCTGACAAATTTTTCAATTTTAGGTAACGATGCGTCTTGCCCATAGGTTCCTAAATAACGTAAACCACTAACACCACCCATAGAGTGCCCGACAATATTGGCTTTGTTCACTTGATAATTTTTTTGTAAATAGAGTAATGTGTTTTTTATCCATTCTGTTTGATTCCATTCATTGTTTTTATTATCTTCAAATAGAACTTGAACACTGGGATTCGTCGCTTTGCCACTTAAAGCTCCTCGCTCTTTAACCACGGTCCCATCAGGTTTAACGAGTAGCACTAATTCTTGAGTTGTGGCACCTTGTTTCTCCAAGCGATGCAGTAACGAGCCAAACGAATTTTTAGTTCCTGCGTAACCATGAAAAAAAAGTGTTGGTGTTGTTGTGCGGTTTAACTCAACAGTTGCTTCTTTTGTGGCGGCTTGATTGTCATTCTTCGTGGTTGCCCCAATTTGGCAAGCACTTAATAATAGAACAAGACCCATTAGCAAAGAAAAATAACGATATTTTTGGGCATGTTTCATTTTTTTCATTCCTTTCTGCGATGAACTAAAAAAGGCTCTATACTTTTTGATGTTGGTGGATGACACCAGCATCTTTTTTATTTTCCAAAACATATAGAAAAGACACCTTGAAATCCTTTAGAATTAATTTGGCGAACCAACCCAAAAGGAGGAATCAAGATGTCTTACACTCACCTTATCAAAGAAACATTAGATATTCTAGACTTATCAGTTACTTTTAACGAAAATTGTCTCACAAAAGAAAAATACAAAGGGCAAATCTGTCATATTTATCGTGGAAACTTGATTTATACAGCCCAAGAATGCATCCACTGTAAACACCAGATTGCTTCAGATATTGTGCGTTGGGGTACAACAACCGTCCGGTTGTTAATGAACGATGTTTCTGAATACCGTACCTACCTCGAATTGAAAAAGCAACGCTTCAAATGCAAAGCTTGTCAGCGGACCTTTGTCGCAGATACTTCTGTTGCGAAAAAACATTGTTTCATCAGTGAGAAAGTCCGCTGGTCTGTCGTGACTCGTCTGAAAAAAAATACCTCAATGACAGAGATCGCCGCTCAGAAAAATCTATCGGTCTCTTCTGTTTACCGTATTATGAAGCGATTTTATCGTCCGTTGAATCCTTTTCGGACACCGTTACCTAAGGTACTTTGTTTTGATGAATTCAAATCAGTTCGGGGTGTTTCAGGTGCTATGAGTTTCATCATGATGGATGGACAAACACAGCGCTTATTGGACATTGTCGAGAACCGACAACTGCCTTTTTTAAAACGTTATTTTAGTCATTTTTCACGAGAAATTCGTGAAGCGGTCGAATGGATCGTGATTGATATGTACGCTCCTTATGTATCGCTCGTTAAAAAGCTGTTTCCAAAAGCACAGCTGATTATTGACCGGTTTCACATCGTCCAACATATTGGTCGTACCTTTCGCAATCATCGAATCAAAGAAACGAACCAACTATTAAAAAGCAAAGAACAAAAACACTATCAATTAGGTAAGCAATTAAAAAGATACTGGAAACTTCTTCAAAAAGATGAACGCAAGCTTGATTATACTCGACGCCTTTGGCGACCTGGCTTCAAAGCTCATTTAACAGAGACCGATATTGTGGATCGCTTACTGAAAGGGAGCCCTGCTTTGCGTGTAGGCTATCAGTTATATCAAGACTTTCTTTACGCTGT
>NZ_JAHLRI010000121.1:0-2027 GCF_018919685.1 Enterococcus sp. S183_ASV_20 | reverse complement strand
AGATGAATCATTTAGATATTCCGTTTCAGCAATTGCGAAAGCATGTTACCTATGTTCCTCAAGAATCCTTTTTCTTCAGTGGAACAATTGTTGAAAATTTAACTTTTGGCTTACAAGAGACCCCTAGTTTTGAGCGAATTGTCGAAGTTTGTGAAAAGGTTCAGTTAAGCACGTTTATTGAGCAACAGCCTTTACGTTATGATACGATTTTAGAGGAAGGGGGCACTAATCTTTCTGGAGGGCAAAGACAAAGATTAGCGATTGCACGGGCTCTTTTGAAGAATGCTGATATTTTAATTTTAGATGAAGCAACAAGTGGGTTAGATACATTATTAGAGCATGCCATTCTTGACTATTTATTAACGTTAGAAGATAAAACTGTACTTTTTATTGCCCATCATTTATCAATCGCTAAAAATTGTGAGCAAATTTTAGTTCTTCATGAAGGAAAACTAGTCGAACAAGGGACCCATGATGAACTACGCTATAATCAAGGGATATATCAGCGGTTATGGGATATTTAGGAAAGGACTAGAGAATCTATGGAACAAAAAGATTGGTTGGATCAATCAAGTATTTATAGCCAACAACACCATACCTTTTATCGCTGGGTTTTATATCCAGTGATTCTTTTCCTTTGTTTAGGTGGTTTCTTTTTAGTTTTTGCAAAAAAAGAAATTGTGATTCGAACGCCTGCTCAACTGACAGCACAAAAGGTAGAAAAACTACAAGTACCAATAGAAGCAAAGATAAAAGCAAATAATCTAAAAGAAAACCAAACAGTAAAAAAGGGTGAAAGTTTAGTAACCTTTGATACAACCTCCTTACAAAATGAAAAAACACAAATAGAACAAGAAAATACTACTATTGAACAACAAAAGAGTGCTGCACAAATATTTATTGATAGTTTGATGAGTGAACAGAACTTGTTTGAAACAGAGGATGCCTTTGGTTACAGTAATCAAGTAAAGAGCTTTCTTGCCGAAAAAGAAGCGACGCTCTACGCTTTAAAACAAAGTGAAGTAGCCACACAAAAGGAACAAGAAACATACGATAAAGCCAAAGAACAACTAGAGAAACAGCTTACTATGCGTCAAAAAGAACAACGAGAATTAGAGCAAGTACGAACGGCGTGGATTGATGAACAATCCCTAGAGGGATTTTCACCTGAAATCACTTCTAAATATCAGCTGTGGAAAGTTCAATTAACTGACGCACCAGAAGAACAGAAGAAGCAGGTAAAAGCAACAATATTGGCTACAATTGACGAGTTGATCACTCAGAAAAAAAAGGAAATTGAACAATTGCAGGTAGAACAGGCAAAATTAGTAGTACCTAGTACGACTGAAAATGAGATAAATAGCCAAAAAGAGAAAGGAAAACAAAGTAAAGAGTTAGCTTTAGCGACAGCTAAAGAGAAAGTAGCAGAACTAACTGAGACCCAAAAGAAAAATGACATAGCGTTGAAAACAATCAATGAGCAGCTCACACAAAGTACATTGAAAGCACCGATTACGGGAACGATTCATTTAAACGCAGAAGTAGAAAACCAGCTGGAAGTTCCTAAAGGAACGACGCTTGCAGAAGTTTATCCAGAACATAAAAACTCAGAACTTAGATTTACCGCTCTCTTACCTACTAGTGAAAGTATGAGAGTTAAACCAGGAATGGACATTCACTTTAAGCTAGATAAAAAAGGTGTTGCCACTAAAACAATCAATGGTACGCTAAAAGAAATTTCAGAAAACAGTACAACCACTGACCAAGGAACATTTTATACTATAAAAGGAATTCTAAATCCATCCGATAATTTTACCAGTCGTTATGGTCTTACCGGTGAATTATCCCTTATTGTTGGGAAGAAAACTTACTGGCAGGAAATAAAAGACATACTTTTTAATGTAAATTAGATATTAGAGTTTACTTTTTTGAATTGAATATTTTAAATAGCGCGAATTGTAAAATTAAGTTAGAAAAATAAAAAGGCATTTATGGTACACTCAAATTGTATTTCCGACGAAAGAAAA
>NZ_JAHLRI010000120.1:0-2072 GCF_018919685.1 Enterococcus sp. S183_ASV_20 | reverse complement strand
AGAAAATACATCAATTTTGATAAGTAGAAATGGTAAAAACATTGTATAGCATTTTACACAGGAGTCTGGACTTGACTCACTTCCTTTATTATTTTTCATTTTTTTAAACTATTTAATACTAATGTCTTTTATAATAGCTTTTCATATATTATATAATCAATCTTTATAAGTCCTTTTATAAATTTCTTTTCTACCATTTTCGATAAATTCCTGTTTAATATTTTTAATTCCATAAACAATAGTTTCAATAGGATAATATTCTTCAACTATATCTTGATATTCTTTTGCTTTCTCAATATCTATATTTCCATACATTCTTAATATATCTTCTCCAAAATTTGTTCCTATTTCTTCTTCACTATCTTCAAGTAAGTATATAAAATCACAATATTCATCTATAATTCCAGAATCTCCAAAATCAATTATTCCAGTTAATCTATTATTGCCATCTAACAATAGATGATTACAACTAAAATCATTATGGCATAAACACTTTTTACCCTCAAAAACTGTTGTTGCATTTAGTCTTTCCATAAAACTTTCTATATAATCTTTTTCTATATCAGTTAAATCATTATAAATAGTTTCACGCAACAATATATACTCTTCTAATACATTTTGTTTATTATCAATAGTACATTCACTAATATCTGTATAATCTAAACCGTGCATTTGTCTTAAAAAACTGGCAATATCTCGTTTTAACAAATTTTGTTCTTCTTCTGACATAGTAGAATAAATTTCTGGTGTTAAAAAAGTTCCTTTAATTTCTTTATAACCTAGTATAGATAATTCATCACTAATATACGAATATTCAATATTAGGAATTTTTACATTAGTTTCTAAATTTGTATTTAAAAAATTATATATTGCTTTTTCTTTTGCATAACCTTTTTTCTTATTAGTACTAAATTTTGTTTTAAAAATGTATTCATTATTAACTAAATATGCCACACTATCATAACCACTACCGATTATTTCAATACTATCTACTTTGAAATTATCAAAGTAATGCTCAATTAAATATTTCATTGCCTTAACATTTGTGGCATTATCATCATATCTATATTCCATTAAATAACAATCTTCTTTTTTGCCCTCGTGTAATTCATGTTCTGGCAAATCTTCAATAATTCTAAAACCAGATTTTTGGTATGCCCTTATTGCTCTTGGATTATTTTTATGAGGGTCTAAAATAACTGCATTAGCATTTCTTTCTTTTTTCAAAAATTCAAAAATCAATTTAATATATCTTGTACCAATTCCTTTACTCCAATAATTTGGCTCTCCTATAAATTGATCCATACCATAGACTATCTCATCAGTTTTTGGATAATGATAATCAGTATATAACTCATCATACATTTTATATATTTGTCCATATCCAATAGGAACATTGTTATATTCAATAATTACTCTAAAAACTTCATCTTCCCAAGGCTCTGTATAATGTTTTTTTAATGATTCTAATGTATATTTTTTATCTCTACCACCATAAAATTCTAATACTCTTTCATCAGTTAACCATTTTAACATCAAAGGAAAATCATCATCTATTAAAGTTCTTATACATATTTCATTTTCAACTATATTCATTTATTTATCACCTTTTTCATAATCATATACATATACTATTTCATCTTTATAATCATTTTTACCACCTAATTTTTCATATACATGGCAAGCTCTAGGATTACCTTTATCAGTTATTAAAAACATTTCAGAACAACCAATCTCTTTAGAATATTCCTTAATAAAAGATAATAATTTTGAACCATAACCTTTGTCTTGATAGTTAGGTAACATTCCTATTGAGTGTAAATAAAACATTGTTTTTCCATCAGGTCTTAAAAGTGTATAGCAATATGCAAATCCTATAATTTTATTATTTTCTTTAGCTATAAACCCAAATGAACTGGTATCATTAAGAAATCCTTTTAAATTATCAATATCAAAAACCATATTATCATCAATTAAAACTTCTTCCATAAACTCAGTCAAGTCCAGACTCCTGTGTAAAATGCTATACAATGTTTTTACCATTTCTACTTATCAAAATTGATGTATTTTCT
>NZ_JAHLRI010000011.1:0-74196 GCF_018919685.1 Enterococcus sp. S183_ASV_20 | reverse complement strand
CTTGCGCTTTTAAAAGTAATGGCGTTAACGGTTGTTGCAAGTCTGTGGCAAACCCAGGATACGGATAGGTTTTCACCGTTGTCATTTTCAGATCATGTGACGGATGAACTTCAATCATGTCTTCTTCAATTGTCATCTTAACGCCCATTTCTTGCAATTTCGCAATGAAGCTTTCTAAATGCTCATAAATAACATTTCGAACTTTGATTCCTTCACCCATAGCTGCTGCCATAGCTAAATAAGTCCCAGCTTCAATTCGATCTGGAATAATCGAGTGACGACAACCATGTAATTCTTCGACACCTTCAATCCGAATAACGTCCGTTCCAGCTCCTCGAACTTTTGCACCCATGTTATTTAATAATGTAGCAATATCAATAATTTCTGGCTCACGCGCAGCATTTTCAATAATCGTTTTGCCTTTGGCTTTAACTGCGGCTAACATGACATTGATTGTAGCGCCAATAGATACCATATCCATAAAAATTCGTGTTCCTTGTAAGCCAGCTTCGTCTGTTCTCAAGTACATCGCCCCATGTTCGTTGGTTACATGAGCGCCTAATGCTTCAAACCCTTTGATATGTAAATCAATTGGACGAGGGCCTAAGTAACAACCGCCAGGTAAGCCGACAACGCCTTCCCCAAATCGACCAAGAAGTGAGCCCATAAAATAATAGGATGCACGTAAGCTATTGATTTTTCCTTTTGGCATAGGCACAGAAACAACTTCTGTTGGGTCAATAATTAATGTATTATTTTCAAAAGTAATTTTAGCACCCATAATTTCTAAAATTTCAATTAATGAGTGAACATCCTGAATGTCAGGAACGCCATCTAAAGTCACGGGCGAATCTGCTAAAATAGCAGCTGGAATTAAAGCGACCACACTATTTTTGGCGCCGCTAATGGTTACTTCGCCCTTTAATGGACGATTCCCATTGATTACGATTTTTTTCATTTATATTCTCACCTATCTGTAATATACGTTTTCTAAATAAACTACCCAATCATTCTATCATAATCAAGCTTAAGAAAAAAGAAAACTTCTCAGGTATTTTAATAGAATGAAAAAATAACAAAAAATAAAAAAGACAGCCACGTGCTGTGGCTGTCTTTAACGTAACTAGTTGATTAAGCTTTGTTAGCTGAACCGAACCAATCAATGTGTTCTTCTGCATCTTTGATGATTGCAGCTTTACCTGGTGCTAATAATTTACGAGGGTCAAATCCTTTACCTTCTAAATCTTTACCAGCTTCAATATATTCGCGTGTTGCTTTAGCGAATGATAATTGGAATTCTGTATTTACGTTAACTTTTGAGATACCCATTGAAATTGCTTTTTCAATTTGTTCTTGAGGAATACCAGAACCTCCGTGTAATACTAGAGGTACATCAGAACCGACAGCTTCAGCAATCGCTTGTAAGTGATCAAATGCTAAACCTTTCCAGTTTTCTGGATATTGACCATGGATGTTACCGATACCACATGCTAAGTAGTCAATACCTGTAGCAACCATTTGTTTACATTCTTCGATATCAGCTAATTCGCCAGTACCGATGATTCCGTCTTCTTCACCACCGATTGAACCAACTTCACATTCGACAGAAATACCTTTAGCGTGCGCTTTTTCAACTACATCTTTCGCTAATTTTAAGTTTTCTTCGAATGGTAAGTGAGAACCATCAAACATGATTGAAGTATAGCCAACTTCGATACATTCTAAAGCAGCTTCGTAGTCACCGTGGTCTAAGTGAATTGCTACTGGAACTGTGATATTCATTGAGTCTACTAAATTAGTAATCATGTCTTTAGCTACTTTGTAGCCACCCATGTATTTAGCAGCGCCCATTGATGTTTGGATTAGAACTGGTGCTTTTTTAGCTTCTGCTGCTTCTAAAATCGCTTGTGTCCATTCTAAGTTATTTGTGTTATAGCCACCTACTGCATAGCCGCCTTTACGTGCTGCTTTTAAGAATTCTGCTCCTGATACTACTGGCATAAAAAATTCCTCCTAAGTTTTTAAAAACTTTATTTGTTAGGTGTTCCCTAACCAACGGTTCTATTTTAGCAGAATTCCTGACACTTTTCTAGTAAAATTCCCTTTTTCAGAAAATTTTTGTCTATTCTTTCACATAACCTTCATTTTTATAAAAAAACCTCCAGTTTTCCCGTTATCACTTTGGGACCTGAAGGCCGACTTGCTATTTTAATTTTTTCTTTGGCGGATAACGTTTCACCTTGTAAGATTGAAGCTCAGGAAATGTTCCTGTACTATGAAAAATCCGTTGTTCATCTTCATTGGCAAAACGCCCTAAAACCGATTGTGTTGGTAAAATATTTACAAAGGCATTCTCATCGATACTGTAAACTGCTTGTTCTAAATCATAGAGCTCGTAGCGAGTAATGACCATCATAATCATCCGACCTTCTGCACCTGAATAGCCGCCGATTGAAGGCAACAAGGTCATGCCACGAGCGATTTGTTGAGAAACTTCTAAGGCAACAGCTTCTGGTCTCGTGGTGACAATCATTGCTGTGACTTTTTGGTGACTGGTATGAATCATGTCGACCACCTGACTCAAACAGTAAATAGAAATAATAGTATACAACGCACTTTCCCAGTTAAATACAAAACCAGCCAACAGCACAATAATACCATTCAATAAGAACATAAAATTACCAACGGTTTTCCCTGTTGTTTTTGAAAGAATCAGTGAAATAATGTCCATGCCACCAGTGTTAAAGCCCATTTTCAATGAAAGCCCTGCGCCAACGCCAACTAAGACACCACCCATAATTGCGTTCATCAAAGGATTCGTTGTGACTGTTACGATTGGCACAAACATAGTGACAACGGAAATGCCAATAACATTGATGAAACTAAGAATCGTTGATTGTTTCCCTAATTTTACAAACCCTAGAATGAAGACGGGAATGTTTAAAAATAAAATGAAGATCCCTGTATTAATATGGATTCCTAAATTTGTATATAATAATGTAGCAATGATTTGCGCAATTCCGTTCATCCCTGCCGAAAAAACTTTTGCCGGAATCAAAAAGAAATTCAAACCGACCGCAGAAGTCAAAGCGGTTATCGCCATCACTGCTATTTTTTTTATCGATTCATTCCTTTGGTAAGTACTAACCAATCGACTCATTTTTCTTCGCTCCTTCGCTATTCTTCTGACTTAGAATAACAGGTTCTATCCTAAAAGAAAAGGGGCTAAAAGCGAACATTGAAAAAAATTTTTTTGCAACGTTTCCATGAAAGAATGCGGGAAGATATCCCTAAAAACTGATCTTCTTATTTCTCTATTCAAAATGATTCTAGCCTAACCTTTTTTACTATTTCATGATATGATGAAGCAAAGAATATTTTAGGAGGTTTTTACATGGCTGCAAAAGAAGCAAGTTTTGATGTAGTTTCAGAGGTCAATATGGAGGAAGTCAAAAACGCGATTCAAATTGCCTTGAAAGAATTGAAAAATCGTTTTGACTTTAAAGGGTCAATTGCTGATATTAAATTGGAAAACGATAAATTAGTAGTCGTAGCTGAAGATGATTATAAAGTCGAGCAAGTGAAGGATATTTTATTTGGAAAATTAGTCAAACGCAATGTTCCGATTAAAAATATTCATTTTTCAGAAAGTGAAAAAGCCTTAGGCGGTACCGCTCGCCAATATGGTGATTTAATCAGTGGTATTGATAAAGAAAATGCGAAAAAAATCAACACAGCTATCAAAAACTCTGGGATTAAAGTTAAGTCACAAATCCAAGAAGACAAAATTCGGGTAACTGGAAAAAGTCGGGATGATTTACAAAAAGTCATGGCTCTTTTACGAGAATTAGATTTACCAATGGCTCTTGAGTTTAACAATTATCGCTAAAAAAATCCTTCAACTGTTAATGAATAGTTGAAGGATTTTTTTGTTTTGGTACTGCCCATTCTTGATTATTCAATAAAACGATTGGTCGGCGTTGAATTTTTTCTGAAAAAGCGGCAATTGCTTTGAAGACCTTTGGCATAAAATAAAACGCATTTAATTCTTCTAAATCCAGTTCTTCTTCTGCCGTAAACGAGACACAAACCTCTTGTTCTGAAAGCATAATTTCAATTTTCTTTAAAAATTGAAGTTGCCGCATTCCCGGCGCGAAATAACCAGCCTTTGCAACACGAGAGGTTGTAATATCTAACTTATCACTAATGATTAGCGCTAGTGTCATTAACTCTTCCGAATCAAAGCCATTACTATGATTTTCTATAGAAGATAAAATTTCTTCTTGATAAGGCAAACAAATCTTTTGCTTACGAAAATATGCTTCTGCAAATTGTTTCCCCCGAAGCGCATGTCCTGCTTTTCCTTGTAGCGCACCCACATCATGGAGCAGTGCCGCAATTTTTGCCGCTTCTAAATACTCCTCTGAAACAGCAAGTTGTTTCAAAATCATTTCCGTCATGGCCACGACATTGGTTACATGAAACCAATTGTGGTATGCCCACCCAGCTTCTTCATCTTCCATTTGACCAATTGCATCATAAATTTGTCGAATTTCAGTATCTTGATGAATGCGTTCAAACAGCTTCATTTATTTTCTCCTTAAAATTAGTTACTGTTCCAAAAATTCTTTTAACTCTGCAGGATTTTTTTCGCTGTTTAAACCAACAATTAAACGAATCCGCGCTTTCGGTCCGTTTAAACCACGGGCAAAAACGACCCCCATTTTTTTCAAGCCAACGCCACCACCAGCATAATCATAGATATCTTCAGCAATGCCATTGGAACAACGAGAAACTAAAACGACTGGAATCCCGTTATCTAGCATTTTTTGTAATGCTGGGAGCGTTTCTGGCGGTAAATTGCCCGCACCTAACGCTTCAATTACTAACCCATCCGTTTCTGGGGTGTTTAATAATTCAAACATCCGTTCACCCATCCCTGCATAGGCCTTCACTACGTGAACATTTCCTTTCACAGAAGAAACATCGCAAACTTCTTGCGGTAAGACCTCTTTCGCAAAAAAAGCACGTTCTTTCGCAATGGTTCCTATTGGTCCAAAAGTTGGCGTCCGAAACGTCGCTACGTTCGTTGTATGTGTTTTTGTCACATAACGCGCCGTATGAATTTCATCATTCATCACGACTAAAACACCTTTATCGTACGATTCGTCTGAACAAGCAGTCCAAATAGCACTGATGAAATTATACAAGCCATCACTACCGATTTCGTTACTTGACCGCATTGCTCCTGTTAAAACAATGGGAATTTTTTTCTCTAAGGTTATATCTAAAAAATAAGCAGTTTCTTCTAATGTATCTGTTCCATGCGTAATAACCACGCCATCAATTGGTTCAGAATAAGCTTTTTGAATCCGTTCTTTTAATTGAAACATCCGTTCTAAGGTCATGTGTGGTGAGGGAATATTGAAGATATCTTCGACAACTAAATGAACCTTGCCAGAAAATAATGCTTCTTGTTCCATCAACGGATTTTTTTCATTCGGGGCAACACTTCCTCCTGCTACTTTCGACATGGAAATGGTCCCACCTGTATGAAGGACTAAAATGGTCTTCATTTGTTTCCTCCTTTGTTTTCTTTATTTTTTAACCAAAATTGTTTCACTTGTTGAATGAGTTGTTCATTGGTGTTTGCCTTTCGATGCGTCAACCAATGCGGCGGAAAGAAACGCTGGACACTTGGTAATTCAAATCGTTCGTCTAATAACAACACAAAGCCTTTATCTTGCGCATCTCGAATGACACGTCCAGCCGCTTGCAAGACTTTATTCATACCTGGAATTTGATACGCAAATTGAAACCCTTGCCCTCGCTCTTCTTGATAAAAAGTGCGAATCAGTTCTTGCTCCGGATTCATTTGTGGTAGCCCGACACTAACAATTATCGTACCAATCAATCGGGTACCTTTCAAGTCAATTCCTTCTGAAAATATACCACCTAAAACACAAAAACCGATGAAAGTTTCTTGAGGATTCTCTTTAAATTCAGCTAAAAATGCTTCTCGCTCTTTTTCGTTTAAGTCCGTTCCCTGAATTTGAGTTTTTACTTGCGGGTAACGTTGGCTAAATACTTGATAGACATCATCCATATAGGCGTAGGAAGGAAAGAAAATTAAATAATTACCTGTTTTTGTTTCACTTAACTTCCCTAAAAGTTCACTAATCTGTGGATAACTTTTTTCACGGTTTTTATAGGTTGTTTGAAGATGACTACCAATCATCAACAATTGATTTTCTTCTGGAAAAGGATACGGAATCCGATAACGTAGGCTTTCTTCACCTCCACCAAGCACTTCTTGATAATAATTCAGAGGTGTTAAACTTGCCGAAAATAAGATACTCGCTTTCCCTTTATCTAATCGTTGTGACAATAAATAAGCCGGATCGACACAAAATTGTTTCACAACGCAGTCATAGTTTCGCAAAGAAATAGACGTATAAAAGCCGTTGTCGTAGTACTCGCTGATTCGAAGATAACTTAAACAATCAAAATAAAAACTGAGAATCGACGCCAATTCCTCAATGTGTTGATTTTCTGGCAACCATTCTGCAATTACTTCTGTTAATCGATGTATCTGTTTAACTAATGAATCAATTGGCGCACGTTGGGCAAAAAAATCCGTGTCTTTTTCTTCACAGATTGCTTCAATATCATCAAACGTAGTTAAGACTTTTTGACAAGCTCTTTTTAATTGAACAGATTCTTTTTGCAATCTTTTTTGAATTTGCAAAACCGCATTCCTAGAAATAGCGGCCGAATACATCTCCCGTGAACGATTAACCAAATTATGGGTTTCATCCACTAAAAAAATATTCTCTTCTGCACTTTGGGGTTCTTCAAAGAAGCGCCGTAAATAAACCGTTGGATCAAATAGATAATTGTAATCGCCAATAATTAAATCACACCAAAGACTTGCATCTAGCGACAACTCGAATGGACACAAATGGTGCTTTTGTGCATACCGTTCAATAACCTCTCTCGTTAAATGATTTTCATGTTGCAATAAATCCCACAGTCCCTCATTTAAACGATCATAATAGCCGTCAGCAAACGGGCAATGTTCTGGTGTACAATTTCGTTCAGTTAAAAAACAAATTTTATCTTTTGCTGTTAACGTAATACTCTTAGTTTGCGCTTGTTTTTCGGACAGCGCTTTGACGGCATCTTCAGCCACTTGCCGCGTGATGGTCTTAGCTGTTAAATAAAAAATCCGTTCACCTTCTTCTTCACCAATTGCTTTCATCGCTGGAAAAAGAGTGGACATTGTCTTGCCTGTTCCAGTTGGTGCTTCCACGAAGAGCCGCTGTTTACTAAGAATTGTTTTATAGACGGCTACCGCCAATTCTCGTTGCCCTTTGCGATACTCCCCGTAAGGAAAACTAAGATTTTTTAATGATTTATTTCTCAAAATACGCCACTCTTCTTTAAAAATTACCCACTGTTCATAGCGCTTCATCAAATCAGTAAAAAACTCCGCTAATGCAGCTTCTGTAAAATGGCGTTCTTGTCGTGTGATTTGTTTTGTGGTGGTCTGATAATAAGTGAGTTGAAGCGTTATTTCAGAAAGTTGTTCTTGTTGGCAATACATGTGACCATAACACATCGCTTGATACCAAAACAATTCGACCTTTTCTGGCGGCAATTCTTCAAACGCTGGTTCGGATGTTTTAATTTCATCAATGACCACTTGCCCAGTTTCTTTCACAAAAATGCCGTCTGCACGACCTTCTACACAATAATTATGGCCATTTAAAGGCACCTCAATTTTTAAAGATACTTCCTTTTGATAAAGGCTCCCCGCTTCCTTTTGCAACATTCGATGAAGGCGACTACCTTCTTGTGGTGTATGTTCACTCACATGGCGAGAATCGATACTTCCCCGCCTTAAAATAAATTCGACCACTTGACGAACCGCAATTTTTCTCGTTGATTTCACGTAATCCCACCTATCTGCCTCCCTATTATAGAACATACATTCGCTAAACAAAAGCAAAAAATCCAAAACGAACACAATCATGCGTTCATTCTGGATTTCTCTTTAGATTATCAACAATTAAAAACAACTTGTTTCTTCTAACTGTTTGGTTTCTTTTCCATTTGCTTTTGCCACGACCAATTGCGCCATTTGTTTAAACGAATTATTTAAACCAATGCCGCCCTTTTTGGGCATCTTCACAATCGGTACTTGCTGATAATAGTGACTAACTGCTGGATTTTCTTCTGCCATTGCTGCAATTGCAGGAATGCCCGCAGCATTAAACTTACAAGCTAGATGAGCGGCCATTTCTCCAAAATTAGGATAATGCATGGCAGGTCCGCAAAGAACCGCATCGGCATGAAACTTTTTTGCAAAGCCAATAAATTTCTTTGCTACCTCTTCCTCGTTTTCCAAATAATATTGGTCTCCACAATAAAGTGTCGCAACAATTTCCGCTCCTTGCTTCTGTAAAAATGGTAGCAATGTTACCCCTGGGCCTAAGGGAGCTTTTTTACCACTTGGTTTCAGCTGAGCTTGTTCATCACTGCCAAATCCTGCTAAACTGTGGTTTAAGACTAAAAGGATTTTTTTCATGCCTATTTCCTCCTTATTTATAAATCATCGAAGTCAAAGGAATCAAAATCAATTTCTTCACTCTCTTCTTCTTGTGCTTTCCATTCTTCACGTAAATATTGGTCATCCATAACTCGAATAAAAGGATAGTAAATGAACATTCCTAGTACCAATAAGAGAGCTTGCAGAATTGATCCTTGCCAACCGCTGACTAAAAATCCTGAGATAATTGGTGGGGTCGTCCACGGCAATTGAATACCATTCGTCAATGGAACTAAGCCCCAATCCATAGCAAAATAGGCAATAATAATATTAATTGCGGGTACTAAAACAAATGGAATTAAAAGGATTGGATTTAAAACAATTGGTAACCCAAAAATGATTGGTTCGTTAATCCCAAAAACACCAGGAATTAGTGAAAGTTGCGAAAGCTTTTTAATTCGTTGACTTTTACAGAATAAGACCATCACAATGATTAATGAGAGTGTGGAACCGGCGCCACCAAATGTTGCAAACATGTCTTGAAATTGTCCAGTGATGATGTTGGGAATTTCATGGCCGTCTTTAAATGCTTGTAAATTTTCAACAGACAATGCCCGCAAAACAGGATTAAAGACTGCGCCAACCACACTACCTCCGTTAATGCCAAAGAACCAAAAGAAGTGTAAAAATAAATAAGCAATGCTCATTGCACCTAAGGTATTACCAAGACTCAATAAGGGCGTTTGTAGAAATTCAAAAATAACATCTTGTAAATTACCATAAGGAGTTAAAGCAGCCAGCCAATTAACTAAAAACATGAGAGTAACAACTAAAAAACTCGGAATCAGGGCCTCAAAAGACTTAACCACTGTTGGTGGCACTCCTTCTGGCATTTTTATTGTCCACCCTTTACGAACAATGGCCACAAATAAACGAGTCGCAATTAATGCGACAATCATTCCTAAAAACAAGCCACTGGAACCCATCCATTTTAAAGGTAAACTAGTAACTTCATAAACCTTTGAACTATTTTCCGGTGTAAATAATGTTTGATAAGGCGTTACAATAAAAAATGAAACCAATGCGATAATTCCTGCTTGCATTGCATCCACATTGAATTGTTTCCCTAAACTATAGGCAATACCGACAACGGCCAGAATAGTCATTACATCAAAACTAGCACTAGCTGGAACAGACATCATTGTCGCCCAGTCTTTACCAAGCAAATGAGACATCCAAGTATCCCATTGTGGCAAAGGAAAATTAGCAATTAATAAGAAGACCGAACCAACAATCAACAAGGGCGTTGATAAAAGGAAGCCATCACGAATCGCTACTAAATACTTATTTTCTCCTATCACTTTTGCCAAAGGGGTCAATACGCGCTCTAACCAATCCAAAAATTTTTGCACGGTCGTCACTCCTATCTATTATTTTTTATTTTGCTTAATTAACCGCAGCGCTTCTTTCAATGCTTTTTCGCCATCCATCATGCCATAAATTTCTGGCGCAATTGCAGCGACAGGAATCCCTTGAGGAGCAAATTGTTCTTTTGTTTTTTCTAATAAAAAACGGACTTGTGGTCCTAATAAAATAGCAACAGGCTTCTCTGCTTCAACCACTTCTTGTGCTCTTGCAATAGGAAAAGCAGTAATCATTAAAGGCATTTGATGTTTTTCCACCACTTCCATCATTTTATTCACCATAATACTTGTAGACATTCCTGCATCACAAAAAAGATAAATTTGTTTTTTACTCATGTTCTTTCACTCTCCTCATTTATTCAATTGGTGCTTTGATTCTTTTTTCATAGGCTGCTAACCATTCTTGTAAAATCGGCTGAATCTCTGTGGTATGATTCTTGCCTGGATTTGCAATATAGATTTCTGGTTGCTGCATATCAGTACCAACCGTAAAAGTAAATTCCACATTCGTAGCTACGCCCCAGTCTCCCTGTTTGTTCATGGCCACTAGTGAAAAAGCTCCTGCTTTCCCATAACGTTGGGTCAATTTTTCATGAAAAGCATAGACGGCTTGATCACATGCTTGTTGTGGCGAGCACCCTTCCCCCATTAAACGGACGATTTCATAAGAAAGACAGCCTTTCATTAAATCTTCACCTAATCCTGTAGCCGCAGCACCACCAATTTCGCTATCAACATAAAAACCAGAACCTGACAGTGGTGAATCACCAACACGTCCTGCTTTTTTCATGAAGAGTCCCGAACTGGAAGTGCCAGCTGCCATTGATCCTGTTTGGTCTAACGTAATAGCGCCGACAGTATCATGCCCATCATAGGGGTTCAACTGATTTTCCTGAATTTCTTTTAAACGCTTTTGCCACCATTGATTAGCGCGTTCTGTCAACATATTCTTTCTTTCAAAACCGTGCAACATTGAATATTTCGTTGCACCTGCGCCAACACGAAAACTATTAAACTTCTCTTTACTTAATGCTTTAGCCACTGAAATCGGATTTTTAACATCTGTAATTCCTGCCACAGCACCAATTGCAAATGTGTCTCCATCCATATAGGCAGCATCCATTTCTAAAATCCCTTCCTCATTAGGTAAACCGCCGTAGCCCACTGACTTATAAAAAGGATAGTCTTCTACTTCTTTAATTAATTGTTCCACGGCCGTGCCTGCAGCACCTCCTTGTTGTAATTCTTCTGCAGCTTTTAGTAACCCATCATGTGCCATCCGCCATGTCGCAATTGCACCCCAAGTCATTTTCCATCCGCCCTTTCGTTAACGCTTACATTTCTCCACCATTATAAACTAGTATATACTGTTTTGTATATACTGAAAATGAAATTTTATACAGAAAAATAGAAGATACACGTATGCGACCTCTACGAAACACATTGGCTTCTTCTCATACGTGTATCTTCTATTGGTTTTATGCTTCTGTTAATGCAATCATCGCTTGCATATAGATTTCCAGATTAAGCAGTAAATCTTTTTCATCCATATATTCATCTTGGTTATGCGCAATGCCTTTTTGACCAGGAAATGATGGACCAAAAGCAACGATATTCGGCATAAAGCGAGCATACGTAGCACCTGTAGTTGTGACTGGCGTCCCATCTAAGCCAGTAATTTGTTCATAAACCTTGGTTAATTTTTGAACATTGCGCTCATCTTTTGGAAACAGCGTACTAGGGAGGCGGCGGATGACGGTCACTTCACTTTCTGGAAATAGTGCCTTCGTTAGCTGCGTGGTTACTTCGTTTTCTGTAATAGAAACAGGATAACGCACGGCCAATGATAACACCAACTGCTGTCCTCGTTTTTCCAACGCATAGGGCGTTAAAATCAATTGCCCACTATCCTGATCCTTAAAGTCTAGAGCTACTCCTTCGCCATAGTGCTTTTCGTGAAAACTAGCGGTTAACCAGTCGAAATACTGTAATAAATTTCCTTTGACTAACTGTTCCTCGCTAATTTTCTGTGCCAATAAAGTAATCGCGTTCTTGCCTAGTTCTGGCGCATTGGAAGGAGCACGTTTTCCCGTGATTGCTGTTGTTTTTCCCGCAATCACCACACTTAATTGATCAGGTACGTGGTCTTTTGCTTGATCACCCATAATCTGACCAATTTGTTCACTTGAATCATCTGGGATGGTCGTTGTGATTTCATAATTAACAATCCCTCGCTCCCCATAAACTACTGGATATTTACAATCTGGAGTAAATCCAAAAACGGGTGCGTTTTCCTTCTCTAAATATAAGGGGATATCTCCACTCCCACTTTCTTCATCCGTGCCAAACATTAAGCGAATGGTTTTCTTTGGTTGGTAACCAAGTTCTTTCAGTAATTTCATTCCATACAGGCAAGCCAAGATAGGACCTTTATTATCTAGAATTCCTCTACCATACAAACGTTGATTTTTTTTCGTTAATTGAAAGGGCGGCACTGACCAGCCAGAACCTTCTGGTACTACGTCTAAATGACCAATAATCCCCAGATATTCTTCCGCTGTTCCCCACTGCGCATAGCCAACTGCGTCATTGACAATCTCAGTTTGAAAGCCATAACGCTCTGCAAGTTTCAGCGTTTCTTCCAAGGCTCTTTTCGGTCCTTCGCCAAAAGGTGCCTCTTTTTTAGGCGACCCTTTCACACTTCGAATCGCCATAATTTTGTTTAAGTCTTCATAAAATAAATCTTTTTGAGCGGCTATTTCTTCTTTGATCTTCATTCGTTCCAAGAACCTCCTAGCTCCACTTGGTTGTTTTCAGACGGGCTATAGCGGGTCAGTGTGTTTTTAAATGTGTACCGATCTGCTCGATATAAAGAGACATCATATAAAATAGGAGTTGCATCAAGCGCATAGGTGATAGAGTGGACTTGTAAAAGTGGTTGGCCCACAGGAACATTCAATAATTCTGAAATTTCCGCTTCAACTAAGATTGCTTCAATTTCTTGATGCGAATAAGCAATCTCGACGTTCTTTTCGATTAAGCAGAAAAGAGAGCCCTCAAAGTCTTGCTTCGTATGGCCTTGTACGTATGCCTGTGGCAAATAAATTTTTTCAACTGTCATTGGCTCGCCGTCTAACATTCGGCGGCGAATCAGTTCATAAATTGCCTCATTTTTGCCTACTTGGAGCGCCTCCCGAATTTTCTCATCGGGATGTACTACTTCTTCAAAGGAAATGACTTCTGTCTGGCTTTTTTTCCCGTAAGCTTTGGCTGCCTCAGTAAAACCTTGTAAGCCAGCGCGACCACTTTGAATTTTCGCTTGCGACATCACATAACTACCTTTACCATGTCGTTTTACCAAAATATTTTTGCGGATCAAATCATCAATCGCTTTACGGATGGTCAAGCGACTGCAGTTATATTCTTTAGCTAAATCATATTCTGAAGGTAATTTTTGTGCACTTACATACAGACCGTCTCGAATCTTCTTTTCAATTTCTGCAGAAATTTGCTTAAATTTGGGTGCATTTTCTGTCATTTCATCGCCTATCTTTCTTCAAAAAAATAAATTTCCTAGTATATACCACACTGTCTATACTAAATCAATTTTTAAGAAACCACAATCATTTGTTGCGTTTCTTAAAAATCAAAAAAGAAAGCGAGCCACAAGTCGGTTGGACTTGTGGCTCGCTTTCTTAGGAAAAAATATGTTATTTCCCTTTCATCCGTTCTTTGCCTTCTTGACACATATAGAGTAGCGGACAGGCTTCACATTTAGGCGCTCTTGCTAGGCAATGATAACGCCCAAAGAAAATCATGGTATGGTGCGTTTTCACCCAGAGTTCTTTCGGAACTTTACGCATTAAGGTTTGCTCAACTTCAGTAACATTCGCATTTAGCTTACAAATTCTAAGGCGCTTGGACACTCGTTCCACATGTGTATCTACTGCAAAAGCCGGTTCGCCGAAAGCATCTCCCATTACTACATTGGCTGTTTTTCTCCCCACGCCAGGTAAACTGACCAGTTCATCTCTGGTTTGCGGAACTTCTCCATTGAAACGTTCTAAAAGTTGTTGTGCGCATGCTTTAATATTTTTTGCTTTATTGCGATATAAGCCAATGGTTTTTATTTTAGCAATAATCTCCTCCACCGGCGCAGCTGCTAAAGCTTCTGGTGTTGGAAAAGCTGCGAATAAACCAGGAGTCGCTTTATTTACCGATACATCGGTTGCTTGCGCACTTAAAATCACAGCAATTAATAATTCAAAAGGATTCTTATGTTTTAATTCACATTCTGCATTTGGAAACATCTCATACATAATTTCAATAGCTTCCATCGTTTTCTCTTTTGATAGCATGGCCCACCTCCTTTTTATTCACTGTCTTCTGGATTTAACCAATTGTGTAATGTAACCTTTGGTAACGATTCTTGTGTCTGACCTTGTTGTTCAATCTCATTTTGAATCATAGAATCTTTTCGTTTTTTCTGATCAGCAGCCACTTGTTCTTTGGTGGTAATATTTTTACGCTCCCACGCAAGTAAAATACGATCAATATATTTCAAACTATAGGCCTGATTTAAAACGGCTTCTCGCAACGCTAACCGGATTAATTCAGGGGAATAATGGTCCGTGTTCAACCACTGACCAATCATTTCTAATTCAATTGGTGAAAGTGGACGTCCGAATTCTTTTTCAAAGCCTTGGTAAAGCTGTTTAATTTCATCTTCGTGGTTTGCGACAACTTGTTTTTCTTTGCTCGTTTGTAAAAATAATTGAATCTTTTGAAAAACAGGCAGTAAATCATACGTATCCATCATTTGACCTTTTTGGTTTTGTTGTGTTTCAATTCGAATAAATCCGCGAGAAACCAATTGATTTAACAACTTATAAATCGTATCTGGCGTTTTACCCATCGTCTCTGCAATCGCCATTAAGTCTGGAAATAAATCGCCTGCATTTTGCGAACGAAAAAGTTGCAGTAAAAAGAGAAATTCATCATCTTTCAAACCAATTTTTTGGTAATGATCAAATAGTAAGTTTGAGATTGTTGTTTCACCAGCTTCTAAATATTCACGAATTGATAACATTGTTGTTGTCCACTTCCCCTTGCTTGTTTCACTTATTGCACATGATAAACATCAAAATAAATAGCTTTCATATAATCAATTAAATAACTAGGATTCAATTCTTCTCCCGTTGCATCATAAATTAATTGATTTGGTTTACGTGAAGCGCCGTACTGATGAATATGTTGTGTTAACCATTTACGGATATCAGAATAATCCTCCGAAGCTAAAATTTCATCAACAGATAATTCTTGTTTCATTGCGTGAAATAGTTGCGCGGCGTACATATAACCCAAGGCATAAGATGGGAAATAACCAAAGCTACCTCCAGACCAATGAACATCTTGAAGGGCACCTTCTAAATCATTTTCAGGTGATACGCCTAAGTACTCTTGGTATTTTTCGTTCCACACTTTTGGCAAATCAGCGACTTCCAAAGAACCATTAAACAACATTTTTTCAATTTCATAACGAATAATGATATGCAAAGGATAGGTGAGACTATCGGAATCAATCCGTATCAAACTTGCTTTCGTTTCTTTTAAAGAAGCATAGAAATCTTCAAAAGCAATATCATCAAAAGTGCCTTCTGCGCATTCTTGGAAAAACGGGTATTGTTTTTGCCAAAAAGCTCGGTTGCTACCAATGATAATTTCATTAAAGAGCGATTGTGATTCGTGAATCCCCATAGAGGCGCCTTCGCTTAGTGGTGTAAAGTCAAATTTAGGATCAAAATTTTGTTCATACATCCCATGACCCGCTTCATGAATCACACCAAATGTTGCCATTGAGAAATTATTTTCTTCCCAGCGCGTAGTAATCCGCGCATCATTTCGATTTAGAGCTGTCATAAATGGATGAACTGTATCATCTAATCGTCCTTTTGAAAAATCATAGCCTAATTGCTCAACCACACCAATCACAAAACGGCGTTGTTGTTCTTTGGTCATTCTTCTAGATAAAAAGTCAGTTCTAGGCGGCGTACCTTTTTCCTCTAAAACGGTCCGAATCTCTTGAATCCCTTGTTTTACTTGGTCGAATACTTGGTCTAGCTTCTCAACCGTCATCCCTGGTTCAAATTGATTTAATAACACATCATACGGAGTTTTTTCTTCTTTTTGCCAATAAGGAATGAACTCTTTTTGGAACGCAACGACCTTCGTTAAGGTTTCTTCTAACAAGCCGAAATCTTGTGCAGCGCGTGCTTTTAGCCAATCTGTATGTGCTTGGTTTAATACTTTAACATATTCTTGCATACGTTCAGCTGGAACATTTTTATTCAAAGCATATTCTTCTTTTACTTTTTCAAAAACCAGTTTTCCTAATTCAGATAATTCTTCAGGGCGTGTCTCAAAATAGGCCAATGCTTCTTGAATAACTGGGCCAATACTTCGTTCAAAATATAATCCGGTTAAATACCCTTCTACTTCTCCTCGAAAAGGACTACTTTTTTCTGGCATCCCAGTTGATGAATCCCAGTCTAATAATGTCAAGGCATTTTTTAGTAATTGAATTTCTTTCACTTCTTGTAAAAATACAGCTTCCTTCATTTTTTTACACCAGCTTTCTTAGTCTTCCCGTGGTTTTCTTGGTGGACGTGTTCCCCAGTATTGGAATAAATCTGTTCGTAAGGCTCCGTTGTAAAGCTTCCGTTTTTTAGTAGCTTTGGCACCATAATATTCTTCAAAAGCAAGATCACTCGTCAGTATATACTTGCTCCAAGTAGTTAACGGACGGAAAACATGGCCCATTTCTTTATACAAACGACGAACACTTTCCTCTTCTCCTAAACGCTCACCATAAGGCGGGTTAGCTACCATTACACCATATTCCTTCTCGGTTGTAAAATCTTTTAATGCCAATTGTTTAAAAGTAATTGAATCACCTAAACCAACTTCCTCAGCATTCGCTCGTGCGACTTCAATCATTCGCCCATCAACATCTGAGCCACAGATATCTAATTCAACATCGTAGTCTGCCTTTGCCTCGGCTTCGTTACGTACTTTTTCAAAAATTGCTGGATCAACCCAATCCCATGTTTCACAAGTGAAACTACGATTAAAGCCAGGGGCAATGTTATGGCCAATTAATGCTGCTTCAATACAAATTGTTCCAGAACCACAAACTGGATCATAAAAAGGACGATCTTTGCGCCAATTGGTCAACATCACTAAAGCAGCTGCCATGTTTTCCTTAAGAGGTGCGCCCCCCTTTTCAATGCGATAGCCTCGTTTAAATAAACTTGGTCCAGTCGTGTCCAACGTCAACGTCACTTTATCTTTTAGAAGAGCCACTTCTAATTTAAACAAAGCTCCTGTTTCGGTTAAAGGCACCGTCGCTGGACGATGGTAAACTTCTCTTAAACGGTTAACAATGGCTTTTTTGGTGATGGCTTGGCAATCAGGAACACTATACAATTTTGACTTAATTGATTTACCTGCAACTGGAAATTCTGCATCTAAAGGCAAATAATCTTCCCAAGGAAGTGCTTTAACTTTTTCAAATAATTCATCAAAACTATAGGCGTTAAATTCGCCAACGACGATTTTAATCCGATCTGCTGTTCGTAGCCATAAATTGGCAGTGGCAATTGTTTCAACTGTGCCTTCAAAGACGGCCCGACCATTTTCTACTTCACAGGGAATCCCTAAATCACGCAATTCTTTTCCAACTAATGCTTCTAAGCCACTAGCAGCCGTTGCAACAAGTTTGAATGTTTTTTCTTTCGTCATAAAAACTCCTTCTTGACTCTTTTTTATTGTCTGGAGCTAACAGTCCTGCCGACTACTGCTCCGCTTGTTTTTTGTAATTGTCCGCTTTCTCTGAACTAAACGGTCCTGTCCCGGCCTCTTTAGAACAGACAGCTTACTACTTTTATCTCAGTTTCTTTATTTTAACATTTTTTTATTCTTTTCGTAAAAAAAGCCTTCACAACTACGTTGGAAGGTCTTCCTGAATTACTTGTAATTTTCTATAAGCCATGTTCTGTATCACCAATTCTTCAGGAAAAAATGGTGACGGTCATCATCTATCTGCAGAGTAAACTCTGCCTCTTCTACTCGTTCATTTCCTTTAGAAGAGCGCCCCTACCATTGTTTGGGTTGCTCGCTCGAGGGGTTTACCGCGTTCCACCGATGGAGTTTCCCACATCGCTTCGTCACTGTGGCACTTTCAAGGATACTTTGACATAGTCGAAACCTTAGTCATTTTTCCTGCCGTTACTCTAAAAGAGTACCTTAGCTTATGATTTCGCTAAGCACGAACACTACAAGCATCTCAGCTTGTGCGAGCATGGACTTTCCTCAGCTTGCAAAAGCAAACCGCGATCACCCGAAAATTACAAATCTGTTTAAACGAACAGCAAAAATTTACACACTACAACAAGTGTCCGCTATTCTAACAAATGCTTTCTGTTCCTCGTGAAAACTTGACTTAAATTGTCTTGTTAAAATTGACGTGTTTGTGCATTATCAACATCATGGTTCGCTGGTTCTGCAGTCATTGACGGTGCAGAAGGCGTTACAGGCGTTGAAGGTGTTTCATCTAACTTTTTACCAAAAACTTCACGCTCTAAGTTTGATAAACGTTTTAAAATATCAAAGTTGGTCACTGCTGCACTTTTTGGTACTTCTTGAGCAACACGAGGCGTTGGTTGGGCTTTTGATAATTGGTCTAATTTTGCCATTAAGCGGCTGTTTTCTTCTTGCAAGCTTAATAATTCTTTATTATAAGCTTCGTAGTCTTTAATAACATTGTCTAAAAATTCGTCTACTTCAATTGGGTCATACCCGTTCATCATTTTCGTTTTAAATTCTTTTTGTAAAATGTCTTTAGGACTATATACTAAATTTGCCATGTTTACACCTCATTTGTTTATTTACGATAGAAAATTTCATAGTTCCACAAATACTATTGTAACGAAAAATAGCTAGAAAATCAAACAGATTCTCTAATCAATCACCGAGTTTTGTAAATCATCCATTGTAATTAAGCGAATATCATAGGGTTCTCGTTCCGAAAAATGTTGTGCATCCTTTAAAAAATACTCCGTTTTGCCAGGGTACTCTTTGTCATAAATAAGTAAGCTGCCCCCAGAATGTTCCAAAAGAAATTTTGTATGCATTTTTAATTGTGCTGGCGATTGATAGGGCTGGTGACTTACTGAGTTGATATAATCAGCCAAACTTTCCGCTTTCGTTAACAGTTCTCGATTTTGTTCATTCCAATTATTGCCAAAGTCTTTAAACGGATAAAGTAAACCTAGCTGAACTTCTGGATATTCCGTTTTTAATTCCCCAACTACTTCAGCTGTCCAAAGTTCAACACCTAAATTGCCAGAAATCAAAATCCATTCTACTCCCGTTTCAATATAACTGGCTAACTCTTTTTTTAAGACATTTTTAATAACTGTGATTTTCGGGTCTTTTCCTTGAAATATCCCCAATTCAAAGCTGCGATAACCGGTGACATAGAGGGTTTTTATCATTTCCATAAGTCATCCCTTTTCTTTCAGGTCTTTTTTTTGGTATAATACAGGCTAGGAGTGTGATAAACGTGACGTTCCATTATCCTAACGGAATACCTTATAATCATCATGAAGCACAATCACCAAAAAAACAAGTAAAAAAGAAACGCCCCGTTGAATTTGGTAATCGTGGGATGGATTTCGAAGAAGCGATCAATCAAAGCAATCAATATTATCTATTGAATAAGCAAGCAGTCGTTCATAAGAAACCAACTCCTGTTCAAATTGTTAAAGTAGATTATCCCAAACGAAGTGCGGCTGTTATTAAGGAGGCCTACTTTAGACAAGCTTCAACGACTGATTATAACGGTGTATATCAAGGCCGTTACATAGATTTTGAAGCGAAAGAAACGAAAAATACCACGTCCTTTCCCTTTAAAAATTTTCATCAACATCAAATTGATCATATGGAACAATGTATAGCACAACAAGGGATTTGTTTTGTGCTATTATGGTTTTCAAGCTTAAAACGCTGCTTCTTTTTTAGTGGTGAAAATCTAATAACGCATTGGAAAAACCAAGCAGTTACTGGAAAAAAATCTATGCCGCTTGCACTCATCGAGAAAGAAGGAATTGAATTATCTTTTGGAATCGCACCGCGAATCCCTTATCTCGACGCAGTGGAACAATATATTCAGACACACTAGATTCATAAAGTTTTGAAAGTATAACAAAGGAGTTGCTATTTATGCCAACCGCAAATTCAGGCTCGCGAGCTGCTAGACATGCATCCAACACCTCATCGAAGTCGAGTTACAAGAAAAAGACACAACCGCCGAAAAAGAAAAAACGGCTTGTTTTAAAAATCTTTCTTGGCTTACTTATCGCTGGGATGGTCGCTTTTTTAGCAGGCGTTGGTCTTTTTTGGTTCTATGCACGACAAGCCCCAAAATTAGAAGATGACAAACTGAATGCGACAGTTTCATCGAAGCTTTACGATATTAATAATGAAATTTTTGAGGATTTAGGCGCAGAAAAGCGTGAATTAATTCAACCAAATGATGTGCCTCAATTATTAAAAGATGCCATTGTTTCTGTCGAAGACCGTCGTTTCTATAAACACATTGGTGTGGATCCGATTCGGATTATCGGTTCTGCCCTTTCAAATGTCAAAAATGGTGGATTACAAGGCGGAAGTACCTTAACCCAACAATTAATTAAATTGTCCTACTTCTCTACAAAAGAATCTGACCAAACCTTGAAACGGAAAGCACAAGAAGCATGGATGGCTGTTCGTTTAGAACGTGAAAAATCAAAAGAAGAAATTTTAACTTACTACATTAACAAAGTCTACATGGCGAATGGTTTTTATGGAATGGAAACAGCGGCTGAAAATTATTATGGTAAACATTTATCTGAACTTGATTTACCACAAACGGCCCTACTGGCAGGAATGCCACAAGCGCCAAACTCATACGATCCCTATACAAAACCAGATACTGCTAAAGAACGTCGGGATGTTGTACTTTACACAATGTACGACAATAAAAAAATCTCGAAAGCAGAGTACGAAAAAGCTAAAGCTACTCCAATCGATGAAGGCTTAGTGCCATTAAAAGCCAGTGATGACAATCGAAAAGTCGTAGATAATTACGTCAAAGAAGTAATCAATGAAGTGAAAGCAAAAACTGGTAAAAATGTTTACACAGACGGACTAGATATCTACACAAACTTAGATATGAATGCCCAAAAACAACTTTACGATATTGTCAACAGTGATCAATACGTTGCGTTTCCAGATGATAAAATGCAAGTGGCTTCAACCGTTATTGATGTTGCCTCTGGACAGGTCCGAGCACAAATTGGTGGTCGTCACATTCCTGATGATGTGCAATTAGGAAACAATTTAGCTGTTAACACCCAACGTGATGTTGGTTCAACTGTGAAACCAATCATGGATTATGGTCCCGCAATTGAGAATTTAAATTATTCGACAGGTCGTCTCATGGTGGATAAACCAACGAAATATCCTGGTACCGACATTGATGTTTTCAACTCTGATTTAACATATCAAGGCGTCATTACTATGCGCCGTGCGATTATGGGTTCTCGTAACACCACCGCGGTCCAGACGTTTGATGAAGTTGGTAAAGAAAACATCATGCCTTTCATTAAAGGACTAGGAATTGACTATAAAAACTTAGAAGCGTCGAATGCCATTTCAAGTAACACAAGCGATGTAGATGGCGATAAATATGGAATTTCCTCATTGAAGTTAGCAGCAGCTTATGCGGCTTTCGCCAATAACGGGATTTACAACAAACCGTATTACGTAAACAAAGTCGTTTTCAATGATGGAACTAGCGTTGATTATCAACCTGATGGTAAACGTGCGATGAAAGACTCTACCGCCTATATGATGACGGATATGTTAAAAGATGTTTTAAACGGCGGAACAGGATTTAACGGCGCCATTCCAGGCTTAATCCAAGCGGCCAAAACAGGGACTTCTAACTATACTGATGAAGATTTAGCACGAATGGGCACAACAGAAAAAGGAATTGCCCCGGATAGTACCTTTGTTGGTTATACAACACACTATGCCGTTTCTGTTTGGACTGGATACAATGATCGAAATACACCAATCTATCAAGAATACTATGGGATTGCCTCGGATGTTTATCGTGAAATAATGAGTTACTTGTCTCAAAATGTTTCAAACGATGACTGGGTGCAGCCAGACAGTGTTGTGCGGGTAGGTAATGAATTATACGTGAAAGATGCCTATGAGGTACCAAATGTACAAGTTTTACCAAGTACTACCTCTTCAGCACCACAGCCGGAATCTAGCAGTACGGTGGAATCCTCTTCCACAAAAGAAGCGGAAAGTTCATCAAGTTCTAGTTCAGAAAGTGCGCCTTCTTCCTCTGAAGCGCCACCATCAACCGAACAACCGGCAAGCTCTTCCTCAGCAGAGCAACCGGCAACATCGGAACAACCACCTGAACCATCAAGTTCTAGTTCACAAGAACCGCCGCAACCACCTGAAAGTAGTTCTAAACCAGATGAAAATAAAGCAGCATAAAAAGTACGGGGCTCATGATGAGCCCCGTACTTTTTTAGATTAAAAATGGACGAAGTGAACTGAATCACTTCGTCCATTTTTGCTTATTTACTTTCTTTATTTGCCAAAGCTGCACCAACAAATCCTTTGATTAAGCGTTGTGGGCGATTTGGACGAGAAATTAATTCTGGGTGGAATTGACAAGCCACAAAGAATTGTTTTTCAGGAATTTCAACAATCTCAACTAAACGATTATCTGGTGAAACTCCAGAGAAGACTAAGCCATTTTCTTCAAATAATTGACGGTATTTGTTGTTAAATTCATAACGATGACGGTGACGTTCTTGGACAACATCTTCATTTCCGTATGCTGCCGCAGTTTTCGTTCCTTTTTTCAATTTACATGGATATAAACCTAAACGTAGTGTGCCACCTAAATTCTCGATGTTTTCTTGATCTGCCATTAAATCAATAATGTTATTTGTCACGTCAGGATTAGTTTCTGCAGAACCAGCATCTTCTAAGCCCACAACGTTACGACCAAATTCTACACAGGCCATTTGCATACCTAAACAAATACCAAGGAATGGTACGTCATTTTCGCGAGCAAAACGAATCGCTTCAATTTTTCCTTCAATTCCACGATCACCAAAACCACCAGGAACCAAAATACCATCTGCTGAGCCAATTCTTTCAGCGACATTTTCAGCAGTTAATTCTTGTGAATCAACCCAATCAATTTCGATATCTGAATCAAAATCAAACCCAGCATGTTTTAATGCTTCTACAACAGAAATATAGGCATCTGGTAATTCAACATATTTACCAACCAGCGCAATTTTTGTTTTCTTTTTCAAGTTAAGAACTTTTTCTTCTAATGCACGCCACTCAGTCATGTCTGCAGCCGGTGCATCCAATTTTAAATGATCACAAACAATTTGATCCATGTTTTGTGCTTGAAGTGCTAATGGAATGGAGTATAACGTTTCAACATCACGAGATTCAATTACCGCTTCCGGATTAACATCACAGAATTGTGCTAATTTGTTTTTAGTGTTTTGAGAAACAGGTAATTCCGTACGGACCACTAAAATATTTGGTTGAATCCCTAAACTTCTTAATTCTTTGACACTATGTTGTGTTGGTTTAGTTTTCATTTCGCCAGCCGCTTTTAAGTAAGGAATCAAGGTTGTATGGATGTACATTACGTTGTCACTACCCATATCAGCTTTCATTTGACGCAATGCTTCTAGGAAAGGTAATGATTCGATGTCGCCGACAGTACCACCTACTTCTGTGATAATCACATCGGCATCCGTCATTTTCGCTGCACGCATGATTTTTTCTTTGATTTCATTGGTAATGTGTGGAATAACTTGCACTGTTGCACCTAAGTATTCCCCTTTACGTTCTTTACGTAAGACTTCTGAATAAATTTTTCCAGTGGTTACGTTTGAGTATTTATTTAAGTTAATATCAATAAAACGTTCATAGTGACCTAAGTCCAAATCTGTTTCGGCACCATCATCTGTGACAAAAACCTCTCCATGTTGGTAAGGACTCATTGTCCCCGGATCCACATTAATATATGGATCGAATTTTTGAATCGTTACTTTTAATCCACGATTTTTCAATAATCGTCCTAAAGATGCTGCGACAATCCCTTTTCCAATAGAAGAAACCACGCCACCTGTAACAAAGATGTATTTTGTCATAATAGTTAAAAACCCTTTCTTTGATAATATTTTGTAGAGAGAAGTAAAACAACTTTGAGACTCTTACGTTTCTCCAAATAAAAAAGAAACAAAAATAGAAAAGCTCCCTATCCATTACGAATAGGGAGCTTGTAAGTTCGTTCAAACTTCTGACCTTCTTAAAGGTGCCCAAGTAGTATAATACAAGCAAACGGACATCAGGTCAAGTACTTCTATTCAAGAAAATAATTTTTTCTATTTTCTCATTTTTCTTGGGCATTCAACTAAAAAGCTTGACTCCTTCTTAGGAATCAAGCTTTTTGGTTTCTTACTCTTCAGAATATTCGTCATCAAAATCGTCTTCATCTTCAACATCATCGTCATCAATGATCGTTAAATCTTCTTCGATTTGCGGAATGTCTTCTTCATCATCGTCTGAATCTGCACCAATCTCTTGTAAGTCAGAGTTGTATGCTTTGATTTCTTCATCTTCATCTTCTTCATCATCGTACAAGATGTCTTCTTCATCATCATTTGTTAATTCAGCATCTTCTGGATCGTCATCGTTATAGTCAATTACATCTTCATCGTTTGGATTAGTGATGAAGGCATTTACTTTTTTACGTTTTCTACGACGTGGTGCATCTTCTTCGTCTTCTTCCAAGCCATGTGTAACTTCTTCATCGATTGAATCGATTGGATACCATGAACGTAAGCCCCAACGATTGTCTCCCAATGAGATAAAGCTACCGTCGATGTTTAAATCTGTATAAAATTGTGCTAATTGGTCACGAATTTCACTATCAGACTTGCCAAGATAATTTTGGATTTGGTTAACTAAATCAGAAAAATCCATTACATCTGCATGTTGTTCTAAAATAGCGTGTGCTACTTCAATCATGGATAATTCTTTTTTGTTCAACCCTTCAAATACATTAATTTCCAAGAGGTACACGTCCTTTCACAGTCTACTCCTTATCATACAAAAACATTGAAAAAAAATCAATTCTATTCTGCAATATTTATGCAGTAAATTCTAATTCTAAATGAGATTCTCCGATTCGCTCTGTTTGAGAGTATAAATCATAATCAACTAAAATCTTACCAGACATTGGTTGGTCTTTTAAACTAACACGCAAATTATGTGTAAACGTACTAATCTGTAGCAAGCCATAAGGGGTTCGATAACTTGTATCTAATTTTTCCTGATAGCCAAATCTTAAACGCATCCGTAATTCACCGGCACGAATCAACTGAACATGCCCGTCTGGTTCAATTTTAATGGTTACGGGGGTTGGCTCTGTATCCTCTAATAATTCTTCTTTGTAACGAATGTATAATGTATCACCCATTTTTACTAATTGACCTTCTAAGTCAAAGAAAAAATCTTTTTGTTCGTTGCCTTGTTGGACAATCGTTTTTAGTTGAATCGATACAGGAACGCCTGTTGATAAATCCATAATGGTCACTCCTTTTCCAAAATATAACTTTCTTATTGTTGACTTTTTCAATGTATTTGTCAACTAAAGTCAATTTTTCCTTGCTTATGTACCTTTTCTTATTGTATAAGCTCTTTTCACGGGTTGCAAGCATTTGTTTCATCTATTTAATAAGAAAACCGTTTACTATTTTAGAGAATTCCTTCAGAATTCGTTTATATAACATGCTTTTTTGCGTTTTTTGTATATAATATAAGAGAGAGTAAGAAAATAAACGTATTAAATGACGTAATTATAAATAGACAGGACGTTTTTTATGAGCACAACTTTTCCCCTTCACACCGAATCATTTATGCTCCTTGATTCAGGTTGTTTAACAAACAGTGACTATTTTTTACCTTTTGCCTTGACCGATGTTTTAACCACTTTTTCAGGAATGCAGCACCAACCAATCATTCATTTCTGGCAATTGGATCAAGCAATGATTCTTGGCATGAAAGATACCCGTGTACCACATCTAAAAGAAGGCATCGCTTCTCTGCAAGAAAACGATTATTCTGTAGTCGTTCGCAATGCCGGCGGTTTAGGGGTGATTGCCGATTCGGGTATTTTAAATGTTTCACTTATTTTACCAAATAATTCTGAACACAAATTAAGTATCGATGCGGCTTATGAATTAATGTGGGCTTGGCTCCGTCAGAGTTTTCCGGAGAAAGAGATTGACGCCTTTGAAATTACTACATCCTATTGTCCCGGTACTTATGATTTAAGTATTGGCGGTCAAAAGTTTGCAGGGATTGCCCAACGACGCGTCAAAGACGGTATTGCTGTCATGATTTACATCAGCGTTAACGGCAATCAACTTGCTCGTGGAGAAGTGGTTCGAGACTTTTACCTTGCTGGCTTACAAGAACAATTTGGAGAAAATGGCTATCCACCCGTTGATCCAGCAGTGATGGCAAATTTAGAAACCCTGATTGAGACTCCATTAACAATAGACGCCGTAAAAACCCGTTTAATCGAAGCATTACCTCAACAATTTGAAAAATCTATTGATCCAAACTTAACCGAACCAATTATAACCTCAGAATGGTTCCAAACAAATTTAACTGTCCAGCTGGAAAAAATGGCGCAACGAAACGCCTTAATTAAAGGAGAGATCGTATGACGATTCCGTACAAAGAGCAACGATTACCAATCGAAAAAGTTTTTCGTGATCCCGTCCATAATTATATTCATGTCCAACATCAAGTGATTTTAGACCTTATTAATTCTGCTGAAGTGCAACGATTACGTCGCATTAAGCAACTAGGTACTTCTTCTTTTACGTTTCACGGTGCCGAACATAGTCGTTTTTCCCATTCTTTGGGTGTTTACGAAATTACACGTCGGATTTGTGAGATTTTCCAACGTAACTACTCTGTGGAACGATTAGGTGAAAACGGCTGGAATGACGACGAGCGCCTGATTACACTTTGCGCAGCTTTATTACATGATGTCGGTCATGGTCCTTATTCACATACATTCGAGCATATTTTTGATACAAACCATGAAGCAATCACGGTCCAAATCATCACCTCACCAGAAACGGAAGTCTATCAAATTTTAAATCGTGTTTCGGCAGATTTTCCTGAAAAAGTCGCCAGCGTTATTACTAAACAATACCCAAATCCTCAAGTGGTGCAAATGATTTCTAGTCAAATTGATGCCGATCGCATGGACTATCTGTTACGTGATGCTTACTTTACAGGGACGGAATACGGAACCTTCGATTTAACTAGAATCTTACGTGTGATTCGACCATACAAAGGAGGCATTGCCTTTGCTATGAATGGGATGCATGCTGTGGAAGACTATATCGTTAGTCGTTACCAAATGTATGTCCAAGTCTATTTCCACCCTGTTTCTCGAGGGATGGAAGTGATTCTTGATCATTTATTGCATCGGGCGAAAGAATTATTTGAAAACCCTGAATTTGACTATGATTTACAAGCCTCTCTGCTTGTACCATTCTTTAAAGGGGACTTCACCTTACAAGAATATTTAAAATTAGATGATGGCGTCCTCTCTACGTACTTTACACAATGGATGGATGTGCCTGATTCAATTCTAGGTGATTTAGCCAAACGTTTCCTTATGCGTAAGCCTCTGAAGTCAGCCACCTTTACGAACGAAAAAGAGAGCGCAGCAACGATTGCTTATTTAAGGGAATTGATTGAAAAAGTTGGTTTCAACCCTAAATATTATACTGCCATTAATTCAAGCTATGATTTACCTTACGATTTTTATCGTCCAAATAAAGACCGTCATCGTACACAAATTGAATTAATGCAAAAAGATGGCTCATTAGTGGAATTAGCAACGGTCAGTCCCCTAGTTGCAGCACTTGCTGGTCAAAGTCAAGGAGATGAACGTTTCTATTTCCCTAAAGAAATGCTTGACCAAGGAAATAAAAAACATTACGATTTATTTGATGAGACGTATCGTGAGTTTTCAAGTTACATTCATAATGGTGCGTTAGTTTTAAAAAAATAGGTTTTCTAGGAGGATTCTATGTCAATTAAGTTAGTTGCTATTGATATCGACGGAACATTGCTAAATTCACAACACAAGATTACCCCACGGGTCAAAGAAGCGCTCCAAAAAGCAAATGAGCAAGGCGTTCGTATTGTTTTATGTACAGGCCGTCCTTTGCCAGGCGTGAAAGAACAATTGGATGAATTAGCCTTATATGGTGAAAATGATTTCGTGATTACCTACAACGGTTCGCTTGTCCAAGCAACCAAAGATAATGCGATTATTTCACGCTATACCTTAAGTTATGAGGATTTTTTAGAAATTGAAATGTATTCTCGTAAAGTCGGCGCTCACTTGCACACAATTGATGATTCCGCTATTTACACTGCCAATCGCAATATTGGTAAATATACGATTCACGAAGCATCTTTAGTGAACATGCCTTTGAAATATCGTACGGTGGATGAAATGACACCAGAGATGAACATTATTAAAATGATGATGATTGATGAGCCGGAAGTTTTAGATCCTGCCATTGCAAAATTACCATTACATTTTACCGAAAAATATACGACTGTTAAAAGTACGCCTTTTTACTATGAAATCATGAATAAAAATGCTAGCAAAGGCAATGCTCTAGCAAAATTGGCAGACCATTTAGGCTTAAATAAAGACGAAGTGATGGCCATTGGTGACAATGAAAATGACTTATCCATGATTGATTACGCTGGGATTGGTGTTGCGATGGGCAATGCGACAGAAAATGTTAAAACAATTGCCGATGTGCATACCACTAGTAATGACGAAGATGGTGTCGCTCAAATTATTGAAAAAATGGTTTTAATTTAAACATTCTTTTCAATAACAATAACCCTCAATCTAATCAACATAGATTGAGGGTTATTCGTTATTTTATGATGCTGCCGCTAGCCATTTTTCAACGGCCCAGCGGTGGCTTCCTCTTTTTAATAAACGGACTGCTTCTTCTGGTGCAACCCAGTGTAAAGTATTGGTCCTTTCTAAGGGTTCGCTAAGTTGCCGCCAAGTATTCGCTACATAAAAATATCCAGGATTATAATAGGCAGTTTGGCGATGGTTCGAATAAAAATATTCATCAGCTTCCCCTAAATAACAGCCAATTTCTACACTAATTCCCAATTCTTCTAGCACTTCTCGATGGATCGCTTCTTCTTTCGTTTCGGTGCCTTCAATTTCGCCTCCTGGTAAAAAATAAGCTCCATTTGGCGCTTGTACCAGAACCATTGTGTTATTTTCTGGCTTTGAAACAATAATGTATGCAGCATATCTTGTTTGATAGGTCAATGTCTCTTCTCTTTTTCCAAACGTTGGCGTTTTCATTGGCGCACCTCTTCTCTTTTCATCTATTTTACCTGAGAAATTCCTTTAGAACAAGTCAGAAACCAAGCGTTTTTCTCTACATTTCACGTTTATCTATGCTACTATTAACGTTGGAAATATAATTAAGTTTGAAAGGGAGTTTTTAACTATGAAAATGGCTCATACATGTGTGCGTGTAAAAGATTTAGAGGCATCATTAGATTTCTATCAAAAAGCCTTCAATTTTGAAGAAAGTCGCCGTCGTGATTTTCCAGAAAATAAATTTACTTTGGTTTATTTAACTTTACCAGGAGACGACTACGAACTAGAACTAACTTATAATTATGATCATGAAGCATACGATTTAGGAAACGGTTATGGTCATATCGCCATCAGTACAGATGATTTAGAAGGATTACACGAAAAACATCAAGCGGCTGGCTTTACTGTCACTGACTTAAAAGGCTTACCTGGAACTGCACCATCTTATTACTTTGTTGTCGACCCAGATGGTTATAAAATCGAAGTCATTCGTGAACGTTAAAAAGTTTCACTTGTTCACTTACTGAGCTTTTTGTGTTTGAGAGCTGTCCGAGACAAAACTTGTCTCGACTTCTTCTCAAACACTTTTTTCAAAAAAAGTGCTACAATAGAACGTATGAATTTATTGAGGATGTGATGTTATTATGACAAAAAAAATTATTGGAATCGCTGGCAATCAACTTTTGCAGGCAGCTGAAGTGTTTCACGGTAACCAAGTGACGTACACCCCACATGGTTTTGTCAGCGCTGTTCAAGCCGCAGGTGGCGTTCCTCTCGTTTTGCCAATTGGCCCCAAAGAATTAGCCGCTACGTATATACAACAAATTGATAAACTACTTTTAGCAGGCGGTCAAGATGTTGCCCCTGAATTTTACGGACAAGAACCCCATATAAAATTAGAAGAAACGAATCGTGATCGTGACGAGTTTGAGTTAGCCCTAATTGAAGAAGCCTTAAAACAAAACAAACCTATTTTTGCGGTTTGCCGTGGAATGCAATTAGTCAATGTTGCTTTAGGTGGCACATTATATCAAGATTTATCGATGTATCCTCAATGGTCAGTTAAGCACGGACAACAACCCACTCAACCAATCTTTGCGACGCATCGTATTGATGTTGAACCAGACAGTCAATTATCAAACATATATGGTACAACTGGTCAAGTCAACTCGTACCATCACCAAGCACTACATACTTTAGGAAAAGATTTACGCGTTACTGCTTGGTCCTCTGATGGCCTTGCAGAAGCAGTGGAATCAACAAATGAACAGCAGCCTTTATTAGCTGTTCAATGGCATCCTGAACTAATGTACGCACGTGATGCCAAATCCCAAGCACTCTTTAACTACTTTGTTCAAAAATTATAGTAAAAACGGAGGGACGTCTTTCGCCCCTCCGTTTTTGCTTGCTATCATACTTAAAAATCAAAATTATCTGGATCTGCACCAAAACGATGATCCTTATTTAACTGATTAATTGCGGTTATTTCTTCTGGTGTTAATTCAAAATCAAAGACAGCAAAATTTTCCTGAATTCTTTTTTCGTGAACAGATTTAGGAATCACGATAATATCATTTTGTAAGTGCCAACGAATAATCACTTGGGCCGCTGATTTACCATATTTTTCACCAATTTTCACTAGTACTGGTTCAGATAATAAATTACCTTGTCCTAGAGGAGACCAAGCCTCCACGGCAATCTTATTTTCGGCTAAATATTTTCGTAGCGGTTCTTGTGTTAACGTAGGATGTAATTCAATTTGATCCACCATTGGCACAACATTTGCTTCTGTTAATAAATCTTCCAAATGATGTTGATGAAAATTGGAAACGCCAATTGCTTTGGCACGACCACTTGCGTAAATTTCTTCTAATGCTTTCCATGATTCTTTATATTTACCAGCAACAGGCCAGTGAATTAAATATAAATCAACATAGTCTAACCCTAATTTTTCTAAGCTTTTATCAAACGCTTTAATCGCATTTTCATAGCCTTGATCTTCATTCCATAATTTCGTCGTCACGAAAATTTCTTCGCGGGGAATACCCGATTGACGAATGCCTTCGCCCACCCCTGCTTCGTTTTTATAAACGGCTGCCGTATCAATCAAGCGATAACCCGCTTCTAAAGCCCATTTTACTGAATTTGTTGCTTCTGAGCCATCTTCTACACGCCAAACACCTAAACCTAGGCGTGGCATTTCATTGCCGTTTGCTAATTTTTTTGTTTTATCCAAAGTCATGTGTTTCTTCAGTCCCTTCATTTTCATTACTTTTAGTATACTACGCATTCTTCTTTCACGAAACAATCACGACTTGTCAGGTCATTTTCTTTATTTTTAATAAATAACGACGCCAATAAGTCAGCACTCCGATTAGTGCCACAACTACAATTGTTCGACCGCTAACGCTTCCAATCCACAGTTTAACTGCAAGTAACCAGATACAAAAGAGATAAACACAGGACCAATTAAAGGAAACTTTCAATGTACATGATTCCGCAATTTCGATTATCTGACTACTAAAAAAACGACTCCCTAATCGTAAAGCGACTGGATTATGGAAGATGAATGTTCGTCGCTTGTCAGCCGTCAAGCGAGTGGCACATCGTTCATCAATAAAAATTGTTACAGGTAATTTAGAAAGTAAATCATTTTTTGCCCATTCAATTGAAACTTTCACGCAGCACTCACAACCTTTAACAAAATTATAAAATATATTATTTATTTACAAAATTATAACATTCCTAAAAAAACATGTTAAGTCTTTAAAAAAACTTTCTATTTTCTTCCCCTTTCGCCGAGAGATTTAGTATACTAAAAGAAGAAATTTTAGAGAAAGTTGGATTTTTATGTTGATACTTGGTTTAGCCAGTACTGAAACAGTCGATTCTTCTGCTCCTGATTTAGCAGAAGCGACCGTAAAAAAAGTGAGCGCGCTACAACGCTTTTGGAACAATATTAATTGGGATGCCATTGTCGCTACCTTAATTGAAAAAAGTTTATCAATTTTATTTTTAATTTTTCTATTTTTTATTATTCAGCGAATCGGGAAATATTTAATTGATCGCACCTATGCAAATTATAGTAAAAAGCAACATTTTAGTGAAAGCCGTTTAAAAACGTTACACACTTTAATCATTAATGCATTTCAATATACGCTGTTCTTTTTCTTCATCTATTCTCTTTTGACCATTGTCGGTGTGCCTGTTGGCTCATTATTAGCCGGAGCGGGAATTGCCGGTGTTGCCATTGGTTTAGGGGCTCAAGGATTCATGAATGACTTAATTACCGGATTTTTCATTATTTTAGAACAACAAATGGATGTAGGCGATTATATTCGCTTATTGGCGTTAAATATTGAAGGAACTGTTACTTCTGTCGGATTACGAACCACTCAAATTAAAGCAGTTGATGGAACTGTTCATTTTATTCCAAACCGAAACATCACCACAATCAGTAACCTGTCTCGTGCCAATATGCAAGTGTTAATTGATGTCCGCATCAATCCTGAAGAAGGTTATGAAAAAATTTGTGAAGTGATTACAGAAGTCAATGAAACATTAAAAGAAAAGTATATCGAAAGTATTCAAACTGGGCCAGATATTTTTGGTATGGTCGATTTAGGCAATGGCAACTTTGCGGTGCGAACGACCATGTATGTACTAAACGGCAAACAATTTGCGGTCAAAGAAGAATTTCTAGCCCAATATATCAAAGCATTAACAGAGGCCGGCTTTACGATTCCCAATACGCCCATTATTGCAAAATAAAAAACAGCCTCCAGATATTTATTAGTTATCTGGTGGCTGTTTTTCTAATTGTCCAATGATTTTAAAAAGCCACTAACTGCCTCCACTCCAAACAATAACGCCTCTTCGTTCGGTTCAAACTTAGCAGAATGAAGGCTGTAGGGACTTGCCACGCCTAACCAAAACATCGTGCCTGGGACTTTAGACAATAGATAGCCAAAATCTTCACCTGTCATTGCAACCGATGCTTGTTGAAATTGAACTGTTGCTTGTTTGCTCATGTATTCAATCAAATTCGTGGTACATGCTGGCTCATTCACTACAGGTAAATACCCTTTCTGATCAAGATGAACAGTTACTTCACATTGAAAAGATTGCGCAATACCTTCACTAATTTCGCGAATTCTTCGCTGCGTTTGTTCATTAGTTTCTGCTGTCAATGTGCGAATTGTACCAGATAAAGTTGCTTCTTCGGCAATCACATTACAGGCAGTCCCTGCATGAAAAGTCCCAAAGGTAACGACTGCCCCGACCACAGGATCAACATTTCGACTAACGATCGTTTGCGCTTGCTGAATTAAATTGGTGGCCGCCAAGACCATATCATTTGCTTGATGCGGAAAAGCCGCATGTCCACCTTTTCCTTTTAAGGTAATGTTCACTTCACAAGTGGCAGCAAACAATGTCCCTACTCTGGTACTAATAGTTCCGACTGGCAAATCAGGATTAACATGAAGCGCATAAAATTCATCAGGTAACCACTCACCAAACGCGTGATCTTCATACATCAACATCCCCCCTGCTTCATTTTCTTCAGCAGGTTGAAACAAAAATAAAAAGTTATTGTCTGGTTGCTGTTGACTTAATTCTTTCAAAACCCCTAAGCCGATTGTCATGTGAAAATCGTGCCCACAGGCATGCATAAACCCTGGTCGTTTTGATTGAAAAGCAGAAACCACTTCCTCTTGAATAGGCAAACCATCAATATCAGCACGCCAGCCGATGGTTTTCTGAGGATTTTTGCCTTCTATGAATACTAAAATCCCCGTTTGCCATGTTCGAACTTGCAGATAAGGTTGCTTCATTTTATCAATTTCATTAAGTAAAAAGGCTTGTGTTTCCTTTTCTTCTAAACCGATTTCAGGTATTTGATGTAGTTGCCGTCTAATAGCAATTAATTCTTCTTGCTCCACAAAAGCCACTCCTTCATTTTTTGGGTAATCGAAAGCCGCCATGAAGAAGTTTCTTCATCGCGACTGACTAATTTATTTTTAGAGTTTACGTAATTCTTCTAAAATCTCTGTTTTACTCTTGGTTTTATCATCAATTTGTTTAATTACTTTTGCTGGCACGCCTGCGACAACGGTATGCGCTGGAACGTCTTCCACAACTACTGCCCCAGCAGCCACAACGGCACCTTCACCAACACGAACCCCTTCTAGTACGACCGCATTCGCTCCAATGACAACCTCGTTTTCAATAACCACAGGTGCGGCACTTGGTGGTTCAATGACACCAGCTAAAACCGTTCCTGCGCCAATATGACAATGCTTCCCTACAGTTGCACGACCGCCTAAAACAGCGCCCATATCAATCATAGTCCCTGCACCAACGACGGCGCCAATATTTAGAATAGCCCCCATCATAATCACCGCTTGATCGCCAATTTCAACTTTTTCGCGAATCAAAGCACCTGGTTCAATCCGAGCATTAATGTCTTTCAGATCAAGAAAAGGAATTGCTGAGTTACGTGCATCGTTTTCTACAACATAATCCTCAATTTTTTCTTTGTTTGCTTCTAAAAAAGGTTTTACGTCAGCCCAATCGCCAAACAATGTCCCAGTTTTACAATTATTAAAGACCTTAATTGTTTCCGGAAACGTGACTTCTTTTAATTGCCCTTTCAGTGTTACTTTAACAGGCGTTTGCTTTTTGGCATCGCCAATATACTGAATAATCTCATATGCGTCCAATCACAGCACTCCTTTACTTCGTGTTATCATACAGAATAACGCATTTATGAGAAAAAAGTAAAGAGTTTCTTGCGTTTTATTTAAATTACTTTCATTTCTTCTTCTGATTTAGGCAGAACAAGATGATGTTTTTCTAATTCATGCGCCATATGATTGACCGCTTTTAAAATTTCTTTGCGTGTAATGATACCTTTAAAGCGTTGATTATCATCAACCACTGGTAAAAAAGAAGCATCTACTAATAAATGTAACACTTCTTCTAAATCCCACGATTCACCAATTACAGGAACATTGACTTCCATTACATCGGCCACAGTAAATTCATTCAATTTTTCAAAATCCACTGAAGTCAAATCAAACATTTTATCTACAACGTCTGTCAAGCCGATTAAGCCAACAAAGCGATCTCCCTTATCTAACACAGGAATCTTGGAATAGCGAACTTGCGATAAGACTAATGCCGCGTGACTTAACGGATTTAAACACATTACATTGGCGACATTTTCAGCGGGTACTAAAAATGTTTCTTGTTTTTCTAATAATAATTCTTTTACAGCAGTCCCTATCATGATTGGGTTGCCTCCATTTCTAATTCTTTAACACGTAACTTATTGTACCTAATTCTGCGGAAAAAGTCTTGGAATTCGCAAATTCTTCATAACTTAACAAACGAAAATTAACGTTTTGTTCTATTCTCCCCCAAAAAAGAGAACGCTTTCTTAAAAAAATAAAAACTTAGTTGTCCCATAACAGACAACTAAGTTTTTATAAAAGACCAATTAATCAGTCAATTATCCTTCTTTTTCACACGTTTCATCACAGCCATCACTGACCATAATAAGCGGAAATCCCATGTTTTCTAAGATAGTGTTTATCCAATAAAAAATGATCAATTGGTTCAACAGCTGGGTTAATTGTTTCCGTCAAACGTGCCATTGAACAGATTTCATCTAAAATCAAGCTGTTTTCAACTGCTTTTTCCGGAGTCATTCCCCAAGTAAATGGGCCATGTCCATAAACTAGCACTCCTGGAACTGCTAAAGGATCTAGTTCTTGTTCATGAAATGTTTCAACAATGACTTTGCCAGTCTCTTCTTCATAGTTTTCTTTAATTTCACTTTCAGAGAGCGCTCTTGTGCAAGGTACAGCGCCATAAAAAGCATCCGCATGGGTGGTACCGTAAGGAGGTAAGGCTCGCCCTGCTTGAGCCCACGTAACACTATTCAGGGAGTGCGTGTGCGCAATCGCTCCAATTTCTGGCATTTTTTGATAAAGATAAAGATGCGTGGGTAAATCAGAAGACGGCTTTAATGCATTGGTTTCCAATAGTTGTCCGTTTAAATCAGTCACTACCATCTGTTCCTTGGACATTTCTTGATACTTGACGCCGCTTGGTTTAATTACGATAATCCCTAATGACCGATTGATTTCACTAACATTGCCCCACGTTAATTTGACTAAGCCCAGTTTTGGCAAAGCCAGATTCGCTTCATAAACACGTTGTTTCATTGCTTGGATGATCGCTTTATTGTTCATAATAACCCACCTCTGCTAATTTGGGATAGAGATACTGCTGCGCGGCTTGAATTTTTTCTTGAAAATTCAAATCCGTTTCATTCCACATTTCAATTAAAAAAGGACCACTATAGTTTAACCGCTTGAGTGTTTTCAATAAGCCTGTAAAATCAACACAGCCTTCTCCAAAAGTAACTTCCCGAAACTTCCCTTCAAATGTGTCTGTTACAGCGAAGGTATCTTTTAAGTGAATAGCAGCGATTTCAGCAATTCCCTTTTCAAGCTCAACCGCCGGATTATTTTCCGGCCAAGCAGACAAATTACCTAAATCAGGATAGACATGCAAAAAAGGAGACGGAATTTGTTCCTTAATTTCTAGAAATTTTTGTATGCTATTCATAAAAGGGTCATCCATAATCTCAACAGCCAGAATGACACCGTATTGTGCAGCTTCCTCAACGCCCTTTTTCAGACCTTGAAGAAAAAATTCCCTCGTTTCGGCAGTTTTTTCTTCGTAAAAGACGTCATAGCCAGCTATTTGAATTACCCGTATGTTTAATTGATGGGCCAAATGAATCGCTTGAGATAAAATTTTCCGTCCTTTTTCACGTGTTTCTTTATTTAAAGAGCCTAAAGGGAACCGCCGATGACCACTTAAACACAAAGAATGGATAAAAAAATCTTCTTTCACCATTAATTGAGAAAGTTCTTGTAACTGGCTTGGTGTCCAAGCCAATCGTGCTAATCGTTCATCGGATTCATCAATTGACATTTCTAAAAAATCAAACCCTAACTTTTTGGCCCATGTTAATCGTTCTGCCCAAGTTAAATTTTGCGGGAGTGCTTTTTCATACAGTCCAATTCGTGCCATTTTATCACTTCCAAATCTGATCGATTTTTTTTTGAAAATCTTTGGCTGCTTGTTCAGGATTTTTTGATTCAGTAATCCCACGGCCCGCAATAAATGTTGCAACTGCCATTGTTTGAAACAATTCAAGCGTTTCGACAGTTAAACCACCTGTGACGGACACTTCAAAGCCTAAGTCAATTAGTTCTTGAACTTTATTCAAATCTTTCTCTCCCCAACTGCCGCCAGCTAAAAGAGCATCTCTACTTTGATGATAAATCACCTGATTAATCCCTAATTCTCGCCATTGTCGAGCTTGTTGCATTGTCCAATTTCCATATAGTTCTACTTGTAATTCTCGGACTTCTTTTTGAGCTGCAGCCATCGTTGGCAAGGTGGCGCAACAAATGACCGTCATGAAATCAGCGCCTGCTTGTGCGACATTACGAGCAACTGTACCGCCCGCATCAGCACATTTTGTATCAGCAACAATTGTCTTATTAGGAAACATGCGTTTTAAACAACGAATTGCTTTTTGGCCTTCTTGTAAACACAAAATAGTGCCAACTTCGATAATATCGACAATTTCTCCGACTTTCATACAATCTGCTAAAGCGTCTTCTAAGCTATTATGATCTAAAGCGATTTGTAAGTTTGGTCTTTTCATCTTTCCCATCCTTTTATTCAGATTTTTGATAACGATCTGAAGCCATATATTTTTCTTGAATTTCTTTTGCAGACATTACATTTTTAATGCCAATCACTGTGACTCCGCGTTTTTCTGCTTGCTGAAACATTTGTAAAAAATTGACTGGAGTAAAAACAACGTCGTATTGGCTAGCAGAGCTTTTTCCTTCTGAAATGGCGCAATGATGAATTTTTGTAATCGGTACGCCTAGTTCTTTCATTGCTTTTTCAACACTCCGCATCATCATTAGACTCGTGCCAGAACCATTGGCACAGGAAACAAGTATTCTCATTTCAAATTCCTCCTTTAATTCTCTTGAAATTTTTTAGCATATTGTTCATAATCATTGACAATCATAAAGTAACCTTCTGGATTTTTCCGATACTGAAGTTGCGGAATTATTAGTAACCCAATCACCACCACTGCTACACCAACATAGCCTAGAACTTTCATAATAATTGTAAATAATGGCCAAGCAGTTGCCCAATCGAACATGCCCAAATAACCGCCATATTGAGATAATCCAATCCATGTAGCAAATAAAGCTGAGCCACCTACTTGGATTAAACCTGAAAGGAAGGGGAATAAACAAGCAGCTTTTACTCCGCCACGATTATTTGCATAAACAGCTATGACAGCGTTATCAAAAAACAATGGGATAAAACCTGCAATAACGATTGTCGGAGACTTTAATAGAATCAGTAAGCCAATCATTAAAAACTGGCCTAATGCGCCAAAGAGAAACCCAATTGTTACTGCGTTGGGCGAGCCAAACCCGAAAGTCGCTGCTACATCAATCCCAGGAACAGCGCCTGGTAAAATGGTATTTGAAATCCCTTGGAATGACTGCGTCAACTCGTCGACAAAGGTTCTAACGCCTAATTGTAAGATAGCTAAATAGACAGCAAAATTTAATGAAGTGGTCATGATATAAAAGAAGAAACTCTGCCCTTCTTGCATAAATTTAGCTTGAATTAAATAATCTTGTCCCAAAACAAGCAAGATAATGCCAAAGAAAAAGAGCATCAAAATGGACGTAGCAACCATATTTTCATTAAAAATGGATAGAAATCCTGGTAATTCAATATCTTCCAATTTTTTATCGACCTTCTCTGAACGATGTTTCTTTTGATCACGTTTTTTCAACCATTCTGCTAATTTTGCAAAAATAAATATGCCAAACATTTGTTGATGGGCTACCGCAAAACCAGCACCTTCTGTTAATTCCTGCGTAATCCCTACCGTTAAATTTGAAGCAACTGCCCAATAACACCCAAGAATTAAGCCCATAAAAATTAGTACTTCGATTCTACCTAAGTTAGGAAAACAAAAGAGTAAAATCCAGAAAGCGGTAGCTGCTTGTTGAATCTGAACATTCCCTGTTGTAAAAACGGCTCTCAATTTTGTATATTTTTGAAAACGAACCAACAAAATATTCATAATAAATGCGATCAATAACAAAATCATCACATCACCAAAGGTTCGTCCAAAGGTTTTCATCAAGCCTGCATCGACTGCATTTTGCCCGAAATATGGATCGGTAACCATTGCCTGTAAATTAAATCGCTCTTTCAAGCCTACTAGAATAGGGCGAAAATTATTAACCAAACCACCAGAACCAACACTCAAAATAAAATAACCAACTGTCGCTTTCAGAAAACCTGCTAAACATTCATAAAAGGGCCTCCGTAACAAGAGATAACCTAATAACACGATGAAACCAATCAAATATGCTGGCTGTGTTAAAACGTTCGTAGCAAAATAAGTCCAACTATTTAACAAGAACTCCCCCATTGATTTTTCCCCCTATAATTGATATTTCTCCATAACTTCTTTAAAATCCATTAGCGTGTTTGTTTCTAACAAGTCAGCAATCACGCCATCCGTCATCAATAAATCCATCAATTGCTGAATATTTTCCAGATGTTCGGCGGGATTTTGGGCTGCCAATGTAAAAAATAATGTTGCTGTTTTTGCTTCTTGATCGCCAGTAAAAGTGACAGATTGCTTAAATTTTGTAAAAGAAATGGCCGTTCCAAAAACGCCTGCGCTTTCCTCTGATGAATGTGGCATAGCTACTTCAGGAGCAATGATGATATAAGGTCCAAACGTTTCGACACACTGGATAATCTCATCGACGTAACTCTGATCGATAATGTGTTTTTGGAGTAAAATCAAACAACTTTCCTGAATCGCCTCTTGCCAACTAACCGGTTCTTTATCAGAGTAATGAATAAGCTCTTGCTCCCAAAAATAAGTTAACATTGTACATCCAGCCTTTCTTACAAGAATGAAGGAAATGGTGTATCATTTTCTTTAACAAAAACATCATTAAAGCCACGATCAAAGTTAAATTCTAAGTTGTCTTTGTCATCTGGATAAACAAATTTGCCACCCACTTGCCAAATATATGGTTTAAATTGATAATGTAAACGATCTTTTTTAAATTTCCAAATTTCCATGATTTCTTTTGGATCCGCCATAAAATTAGACCAAATATCATAATGAACAGGAATGACTACTTTCGCATTTAAAGATTCTGCCATTCTCAACATATCAACAGAAGTAATTTTATCCGTGATACCGCGAGGATTTTCGCCATATGCTCCTAAGCAAACATCAATTGCATATTGATTACCATGTTTCGCAAACAAGTTAGAATAATGAGAGTCTCCGGCGTGATATACCGTACCACCTGAGGTTTCAAATAGATAATTGACAGCTAGTTCATTCATGTCCTGAGGCATTTTACCTTTAAATGTATTTTCAGGATCATCAGAAGTAATTAGCGCGGTTCGATCAAAAGCTTCCAAGGCCACTACATTCACATCATTCACTTTTATTTCTTGACCAGGCTCTATAACCCGTGTTTTTTCTGCCGGAACACCCCAACGCTGCCATGTTTTCACTACTTCTTTTGGACCAATAAATAGAGCCTTAGGACAATTTTGATGAACAGCAGCAGCTGTGTGAATATCCAAATGGTCTGAATGAATATGTGTGACAACTAAAGCATCTACCTCTTTTATTTCAAAAGGATCAATCACAAAAGGTTGTGTTCTTAAATTAGGTTGCATTTTTTGGCAACCACTCATGCGCATCATTTGATGGCCATTTTTCATTAAGCCGTTCCCGTGCGTTTGTTTTCCTGTTCCACACCATAAATCACATAAAATATTCGTGTTCTCATGCGTTTTCAGCCAAATGCCTGTACAACCAAGCCACCAGAGTGCAACCGTTCCTTGAAGCACAGTTGTCTGATTAATTTCTTCGTTTAAATAAGTGCCCCATTCTGGAAATGTCGCCTTCAACCAACTTTCTTTTGTAATTTCATGAATCGATTTGCTCATGCTACCACTCCTCTTCTCAAATGATTGTGTTATGCTTTATAAGAAAATCATAGCCGCAAAAAATCACAATGAAAACCCTTTTATATGATTGTTTGCACTTTTAATGATTCTTTTACGTGTTTTGTTTTCCTATGAGTTATACTATTTCATGGGGGACCGTGTCCAAAAAAATAACTAAAGGAGGTTGTATTACTTGAAAAGTTCATTAGAAACCATTGAAAAAAGGCAACAAAACATTCTCGCGCTGCTGCAAAAAAACAAACAAATGACTACCTATAAATTAGCAGATGCTTTAAATGTTTCCTTAAGCACAATTCGTCGTGATTTAAATGTCTTAGAAACTAAGAATGACATCATTCGAAAATATGGGTATTGTATTTACAACGACCAAAATCAGAAAGACTTTGATCAATCAGGACCGGAGTTATTAAAACAAGCCATTGCTCGTGTTGCTTGTAGCTATCTAAGCGATTATGATACCGTTTTCATTAATTCAAGTTCCACTGCTTTGAATATTCTCCATTATTTAAAGGCCGATCATCTGACCATCGTAACGAATAATTTAAAAATTGCCACCAAGCCTCATGTTTCTCAATACAATTATATTTTGACCGGAGGCGAATTACGTTTTCCCAAAGAAGTTCTGGTAGGAGATATTGCCATTAACACAATCACCGCAACGCATGCCGATGTTTGCGTAATTGGCTGTAGCGGGGTCAGTTTAGAACATGGCGTCACTACAAAAATTTTCAATGAAGCAAAAATTAATGAGCTTATGATAAAACAAACAACAAAAGTAAAAATTCTGGTCGCAGACCATCGAAAAATCGGCTTGACGTCTAAATTTAAAATTGCTGATATTACCGCTTTTGATTGTTTGATTACAGACAAACATTGCTCATCAACTTTAATTACAGAACTTCGTAAGACCGGCTTAAAGGTTATCCAAGTCGACTAAAAAAAGAGCGTAGGACAAAAATCTCTTTTGGATTTTTGTCCTACGCTCAAAATCTGATAAATAAAAAAGTAGCACTTATTTCTTAACATTCACTTACTTCGTAAACGTTGCCTTTAATCGTTCCAACAGTTGGTGCTCTTTGTTATAATACTGAACGAGATATTGTTCAGGTGTACTTTCAATTATGGCATATGTTTTCTCTTGAACTGGTCCACGAGGTAAACGAATACTTCCCGGATTAACAAAGAGAATGTTATTGTGTCGCTCTGCGCCGAGTACATGAGTGTGACCAAATAAGGCAATTGTCGCTCCTGCTTCTTCCGCTTGTAAAGCAAGTGTCGTGAGCCCCATTCTAACATTGGCCAAATGACCATGTGTCATATAAATAACTTGATCTCCCACTTTTTTAGTCACAGTTTTGGGAAATTCATCATAAAAATCACAATTTCCTTGGACTACAATTAATTTCTGCCAAAGTTCATCTGTCGGTTCTAATTCAGAATCACCACAGTGAAAGAGTGCATCGACTTGTCCTTCATAATGATTCACTAAGTCAACTAAACAGTCACGGTCGCCATGATTATCGCTTACTACCAAGATTTTCATACGTTTCAACTCCTATTTTTTTAGCCATTCTTCCCATTGTTCTTTTAATTTTGCCACTGCTTGTCCACGATGACTGACTTTATTTTTCTCTTCTCCAGACAATTCAGCTGCCGTCTTACCAAGCTCTGGAACATAGAAAAGTGAATCGTACCCAAAGCCTCCTTCACCACGAGGAATCGTACCGACTTCTCCTGGCCATTCAGCTTCGACCACCAGACTCTCTTTCTTTGGTTCAGCAAAAACCAATGTACAATGGAAACGCGCTTGTCTTTTTTCTTTTGGCACGCCCGTTAACTCATGTAGTAGTTTCGCATTATTTGAAGCATCGTTAGTTGGCTCACCAGCAAAACGAGCAGAATAAATCCCTGGCATTCCTCCTAAGGCATCAACAATTAATCCTGAATCATCTGCTAGTACTGGTTTCTGTAAAATTTCTGCAATTGTTTCAGCTTTTAGACGAGCATTTTCTTCAAATGTTCGACCAGTTTCTTCTACATCTGGCAAATTCGGATAATCTAATAACGTCTTAACTGTATATCCTTTTTCACCAAAAATTGAACTAAACTCTTTCGCTTTACCAGGATTTCTAGTTGCAATGACAATCACTTTCTCTTCTGAATCTTGCGAAGGGACTTCTTCAGAGGCTAAAGCATAAAGCGCTTCTTTCTGATACGCAATTAATTCCTCAATCCCTGTTTTTCCATAAAAGAGCATGGCATTTAACTCATCTCCTGAGAAGGTAGCTTCTTCACCCGTTCCTTGAATTTCCACAAATTCACCAGACTCGGTCATCACGATGTTCATATCCACTGCAGCATTCGAGTCCTCTGCGTAATCTAAGTCCAGCACACAATAACCATCGGGTAAAATACCCACGCTGACAGCAGCTAAATGCTCTTTAATTGGGTCTTCCGCTAGCGCACCAGTCATCAATAAATGATTGACTGCTAAGCGTAGAGCAACAAAAGCGCCTGTAATACTAGCTGTACGGGTTCCCCCATCTGCTTGAATCACATCACAATCGACAACAATGCTCCGTTCCCCTAACTTTTCTAAGTCAACAACAGCTCGCAATGACCGCCCAATCAAACGTTGAATCTCCATTGTTCGCCCTGTTAATTTTCCTTTCGCACTTTCCCGAATATTTCTTGTGTTCGTCGCGCGAGGGAGCATGCTATATTCAGCTGCTACCCAACCTGTTCCCCCGCCTCGTAAAAATGGGGGAACCTTTTCTTCGACAGTGGCTGAGCAAATTACTTTTGTATCGCCAAACGAAATAACCACCGAACCTTCTGGATGTTTAAAAACATTGGTTTCAATAGTGATCTTTCGCAATTCTTTTGGTGCACGACTATCATGTCTAATCATTTTCGTTTCCTCCTAAGTGAATCTGTTGTGCTTTTAAGTTCTCTATACCAAGCCAACTGCTTGCAATCTCTTCAAACATTTTTGCAGAACCAGTTGTATAAAATTCATGGGGCTGTGTAGGCGCTTCAGGCGTGTGGGCAATGTCAAAATAATCGAGAAGCATGCTGACTTCGCCAACTGTTTCGGCTCCTGAGTCAATTAATGTCACATGACTCCCCATCACATTTTGAATCACCGGACGTAACAACGGGTAATGGGTACAACCTAAAATCAACGTATCAAGTCCTTTTAATTGTAGTGCTTGAAGTGTTTCTGCCACAATTTTTTTTGCTACGGAAGAACGATATTGATTACTTTCAACAATGGGGACAAATTTAGGGCAAGCTAAACTAGTCACCTCAATTGTTGGTGCCTTACTTTTAATGGCGATTTCATAGGAAGCACTTTTGATTGTCCCTAACGTACCTATGACACCAATCTTGTTATTTTTTGTGACTTTAACGGCTGCTCGTGCGCCAGGTAAAATAACACCGACAACTGGAATTGGCAAGGCAGCTTTAATTTCTTCTAATGCGACAGCCGTCGCGGTATTACATGCGATTACTAGCATTTTTATTCGTTTTTTCAATAAAAAATCGGCCATTTCCCAAGTAAACTGAACGACTTGTTCGGCTGGTCGTGGACCATATGGGCAACGGGCTGTATCTCCTAAATAAATTAATCGTTCATTTGGTAATTGTTTTAGCGCTTCCTTTAAAACAGTTAATCCACCAACGCCAGAATCAATTAATCCAATGGCTTCTTGATTGCTCATTCTCATCCTACCTTTGCCTTTTATTCACTGCCTTTATTTTCTACTTTTTAAGGACTATTGTCAATTTTTCCTGTTTTGCTCTCATTTATTTCTTTTTTTGAAGGAAATCTTTTTCGATTAAAAAACTAGTAATTCATTTTTTTGTATGTTATAATTCCTAACATTGAGAATACAATTAGAAATACATTTGGTTAATTTAATTTAAATAACATGTTTCTCACCGAATCCTCTGTTATCTTTTCTACCAAATGATTGCAAAGGAGACTGCCTATGATTTCTTTAGAACATGTAAATAAGTATTTTGGGGAGCATCACGTTTTAAAAGATATTACTTTAAATGTAGAACAAGGAGAAAAAATTGTCATTATCGGACCCTCTGGCTCTGGCAAAAGTACATTAATTCGGTGCATGAACCAATTGGAAAAAGTCAATGATGGTTCCGTCGTAATTGATAACATTGACATCACCAAACCGAAAGCACCGATTCAAAAGGTTCGCCAGAAAGTTGCCATGGTCTTTCAAAGTTTTAACTTATATGCTCATAAAACGATTATTGATAATTTAACGTTAGCACCGATTAAAGTGATGGGCGTTTCCAAAGACGAAGCGGTTCGTACTGGCATGGAGTATTTAGAACGAGTCGGTTTGGCTGATAAAGCTTCTGCTTATCCTTCGCAGCTTTCTGGCGGGCAGCAACAACGGGTCGCTATTGCTCGTGCCTTAAATATGCATCCTGAGATTATCCTTTTTGATGAACCGACTTCGGCACTTGATCCAGAAATGATTCAAGAAGTTTTAGATGTAATGGTCGATCTTTCCAAACAAAATATTACCATGGTTTGTGTCACACATGAGATGGGCTTTGCTCGCCAAGTGGCTGACCGTGTAATCTTCATGGACCAAGGACAGATTATTGAACAAGGAACGCCTGAACATTTCTTTACAAGCACTGAAAACCCTCGTGCAAAAGAATTTCTAAGTAAAATTATTCATAACGGGTAATGAATAAAAAACAAAAAATTGGAGGAATGAAGGAATGAAAAAACAAAATAAATGGCTGGCTGGACTCTCCCTACTTGTATTAGCAGGCATCATTGTGGGCTGTGGTAGCGGCAACAATGACTCAACTTCCAAAAGTGCTTCATCAAACAAAACGGTCACAGTAGAACAATTAAAAAAAGCAGGGAAAATTAAAGTAGGTGTCAAAGAAGACATTCCTAATTTTGGCTATATGAATCCTGATACAAACAAAAATGAAGGAATGGAACCAGATATTGCACGCTTGATTGCGAAAGAAATTACCGGCAGCGAAGAGAATGTGGAATTTGTAGGCGTGACAGCGAAAACGCGCGGTCCCCTTTTAGACAATGGTGAACTAGATATGGTAATTGCTACATTTACAATTACTGATGAACGTAAAAAGACTTATAATTTTACAACTCCTTATTATACAGATGAGATTGGTTTCCTTGTGCGCAAAGAGGATAACTTCTCCAGCATGAAAGATTTAGACGGAAAAACAATCGGCGTTGCACAATCTGCTACGACAAAAGAAAACTTAGAGAAAAAAGCGCAAGAGGAAGGAATCAAATTTACTTATCAAGAATTAGGTTCCTATCCAGAATTAAAAACAGCGTTAACTTCTAAACGAATTGATGCATTTTCAGTGGATAAATCAATCCTATCTGGCTATGTGGATGGCAAGACAGAAATTTTAAAAGATGGTTTTTCGCCACAAGAATATGGAATTACCACAAAGAAAGCAAATACTGAATTAAATGATTATCTAAATGGTTTAATTGAAAAATGGGAAAAAGACGGCACACTAGAAAAAATTTATCAAGACTGGGGCTTAAAAAATTAATCATTCCTAAGACTTGAAGAATCAAAAATTTTAGGAGGGATTTTTATGTTTTTGTTAGCCAATATTTCCTGGCTTGAAGAAGGGCCATTTGCCTTATATCGTTGGGAAGCTTTATTTCAAGATTGGCGAATTTTTGGTCAGGCATTTCTCTATACTATTCTGCTTTCTTTAGGAGCGATCTTAGTTGCCTTTGCTTTAGGCATTTTCTTTGGCAGTTTATCAGCGACCAAAAGTAAACTTTTACACGCAATTAGTCGTGTCTATGTAGAATTTTTTCAAAACACACCTTTGTTGATTCAATTTATCGTAGTCTATTATGGCTTTCCTCTGCTAAGCCCGCTGCTTTCATTTTCTATTACTACGATTGCCATTCTGTGTGTAGGCCTCTATCATGGCGCCTACATTTCTGAAGTGGTTCGCTCAGGAATCGGAGCTGTCCCAAGAGGGCAATTTGAAGCGGCTTACTCCCAAGGATTAACGTATGGTCAAACGATGCGGTATGTGATTTTACCACAAGCATGGCGGATTATGTTACCGCCTTTAACCAATCAAGTAGTGAATCTAATTAAAAATACGTCAACAGTTGCCATTATTTCTGGCGCTGACGTAATGTTTGCTGCCAATAGTTGGTCGTCTGTCAACTTGAACTATATTCCCGCCTTTGCGCTTGCTGGTTTCTTATATTTCATTCTTTGCTTCCCATTAGCGAATTTGGCTAGAAAAATGGAAGAAAAAAATAAGAAAGCATATAGCAGATAGGAGGAAAACAGATGCCTTTTTCAGAAGAAATGCGTCAATTACTGACAGCAAATAATTTTCAATTTCTATTTAACGGCTTAAAATTGACGCTCTATATTTCCTTCGTCTCAATTATTTTGAGTACGATTTTTGGCACCATTCTAGCCGTTTTGCGAAATCAAACCCATGGACCACTGAAGTTACTTGCCAGTATTTATGTAGAAGTAGTGCGTAATATTCCAAACTTATTGTGGATTTATGTTATTTTTTTGATTTTCAAAATCAAATCCACACCTGCTGGAATTGTGAGTTTTACTGTGTTTACTACCGCTGCTTTAGCGGAAATTATTCGTGGTGGTTTAAATGGTGTTGATAAAGGACAAATTGAAGCGGCGCGTTCTCAAGGGTTTTCAAATTGGCAAATTCTTTATCATATTGTTTTGCCTCAAGCCATTCGCAATGTTTTACCAGCGATCGTTTCTCAGTTTGTTACTGTCATCAAGGATACAAGTTTCTTGTATTCCGTGATTGCTTTGCAAGAACTCTTTGGCAAATCTTATATCTTAATGGGGCGCTACGCACAAACAGGACAAGTATTCACTATTTACGGAATCGTCGCCCTAATTTATTTCATTATTAACTTTAGTATCTCACAATTTTCACGTTGGCTTTCACGAAATTGGGCGAAAAGTTATTAATGTAGTTAAAAACAGGAGGCTGAGACAAAAGTGTTTAGCTCCAAGAAATAAGAAGGAATTTCCGAAAATTGTTCTTTAATTTTTGGAGAATTTCGGCTTATTTCCGAAGGAGCTGCTTTTGTTCAGCTGATTATCTTAAGATTTAGAAAGTGGGGCATAAGTCATTTCGACTTATGCCCCACTTTCCTGTTTTTATTTTATCTTACTTCTACTTGATGTTTTTCAATTAGCGCTTTTTCAACTTTTTCCATTGAACGGTTAATTTCTTCATCCACTAATGTCGCTTCTGCATTAACGAAAGTTAAACTATACGCCATTGATTTTTTGCCAGCGCCTAGTTTTTCACCTTGATATACATCAAATAAATGAATCTCTTTTAAATATTTACCTGCGTTATCTGAAATAGTTTTAACTAGTTCTTGATTGGTAACTGTTTCATCGACTAATAAAGCAATATCTCGAGAAACTGCTGGGAATTTAGAAACTGCTTCATAAGTAACCCCGCCTGCTTCTGTGGCTACTAATTGTTGCAAGTTTAATTCAGCAACATATGTTTCAGGAATATCGTACGCTTTCGCTGTCGTTGGGTGAACTTGTCCGACAAAACCAACCACTTCATCTTCTAAATAAATCCATGCTGTCCGGCCTGGATGCATTTCTGGAATCGCCGTTGTCGCTTGATAACTGATTTTTTCTGTTAATCCTAAAACAGCTACAATACTTTCCACTAAGCCTTTTACTGTATAAAAATCAACGGCTGTTGCTTTTGTTTGCCAATCTTTAACCATTGTATTACCAGTTAAAGCAAGTGCTAAGTGATTTTCTTCTGTAGGTAAATTTTTTGTTGGATCTTCTGTTTGGTAGAAAACGCGTCCTACTTCGTAGAAGGCGATATTATTATTTTTACGTGCCACATTGTATGCGACATCATCTAATAAACCAGAAATTAAGTTCATACGTAACACAGAACGCTCTTCACTCATTGGCCATTGCAACCGTGTTGTTTGACTTTCTTTCATCATAAATTGACGGGATTTTTCTTCTGTTGTCAACGCATAGCTGATGGCTTCACTCGTACCATGACCTTCCAGTAAGCTCTTTAATTGGCGCGTAACATGTTGTGCTTTGGTTAGACTTCCAGCAACTGTTTCTCCACTTGGCAATGTTGAAGGTAAATGATCATATCCATAAATGCGCGCCACTTCTTCAATAATATCTGCTTCAATCGCAATATCCCAACGTCTTGGTGGAATCGTAATTTCATATGCGCCTTGATTTACTTCATAAGCAAAACCGAGTGCTTCAAAAATTTCATTCACCGTTGCTTCATCTAATGCAGTGCCTAAATATTGGTTGATTCGTTCTAAAGTCACAGCTACCTGCGCTTCTTTAACGGCCACTTCAGAACCAATTGCAGTGCCTGAGACTACTGTTCCGTCGGCTAACTCTGCAATCATCGCGGCTGCCACATCACAAGCTAGCCCAACTGTCGCTTGGTTGATGCCTTTTTCAAATCTACTTGAAGATTCACTCCGTAAATTGAATTGTTTAGACGTTTTGCGAATAGACAATGGATTGAACAATGCCGCTTCTAAAGCCACAGTTGTTGTTTCTTGACTGATTTCAGAATTAGCCCCACCCATTACACCGGCTAAGCCGACAGGCGTTTTTCCATTCGTAATGACGATATTTTCTTCTGTTAATTGACGTGTTTCACCATCTAATGTAATTAGTTTTTCTGCTGCTGTTGCTCGACGAACCAAGATTTCTTTGCTATCTAATTTTTGATAATCAAATGCATGCAATGGTTGACCAAATAATAATAAAATATAATTTGTCACGTCCACCACATTGTTAATCGGACGGATTCCTTCATTCATCAATCGATTTTGCAACCACTGAGGACTTTCTGCAATCGTCACATCTTTAATGACACGAATTTGATACGCTGGCGCATCTTGTGAATCTTCAACAGTCACTGTTACGTAATTTCCCACGTTATCTGAAGCATCTTCTTTGAGTTCGGGATCATTAAACTGAGGCGTTTGACGATAAATTGCGCCAACTTCATAGGCTACCCCTCTCATACTTAGTGCATCTGCACGGTTTGGTGTAATTGATAATTCAATAATCGCATCATCCATGTCTAAATAAGGGAAAACAGGTGTCCCATTCACTGCTTCTTGAGGTAAATAATAAATCCCTTCAGCATAGGCTTTTGGTACGACATTGTCTGAATATCCTAGCTCTTCTAACGAACAAATCATTCCGTTAGAGACTTCGCCACGCATTTTACCTTTTTTAATTTTTTGATTTCCTGCAATTCTTGAACCAGGTAATGCTACGATGACTTTAATTCCGGCTTTCACATTTGGTGCTCCACAAACAATTTGTGACAATTCTTCTTCACCGATATCTACTTGGCAAATTGATAAGTGGTCAGAGTTTGGATGAGGAACACATTCTTTTACTTCACCGACAACAATTTTCTTTAATCCTTCTTCAGGTACAGCAACGCCCTCAACTTCGATACCTGTCACAGACATTTTGTCCGCTAATTCTTGCGGAGTAACGTTTGAAAGATTAACATATTCATTTAACCATTTATAAGAAACTAACATTTTTCAACTACTCCTTTACCTTGAATTGATTTAAGAAACGTAAATCATTTTGATAAAAATTACGGATATCATTTACACCATAACGTAACATAGCAACGCGATCTGGTCCTAAGCCAAAGGCAAAGCCTGAGTACTCTGTTGGATCAATCCCTGACATTTGTAATACATCTGGATGAACCATCCCCGCACCTAAAATTTCAATCCAACCTGTATGTTTGCAGACGTTACAACCTGCGCCGCCACATTTAAAACAGCTAACATCTACTTCGACTGAAGGTTCTGTAAAAGGGAAATAGCTAGGACGTAAACGAATTTTACGATCTTCACCAAACATTTTTTTCATCATGACTTCTAACGTCCCTTTTAAATCACCCATTGTGACATTTTTATCGACAACAAGGCCTTCAATCTGATGGAATTGGTGACTATGTGTCGCATCATCTGTATCACGACGGAATACTTTCCCAGGAGAAATCATTCGTAATGCACCTTTTGAAAAATCGTGTTTTTCCATTGTTCGAGCTTGAACTGGTGAAGTATGCGTACGAATTAACATCTCATCTGAAATATAAAACGTATCTTGCATGTCGCGTGCTGGATGATCTTTTGGTAGATTCATGCGTTCGAAATTATAGTGATCCGATTCTACTTCGTATCCTTCCACTACTTGATAACCCATGCCTAAGAAAATATCTTCAATCTCTTCCATAACTTGTGTCAAAATATGACGTGTGCCTTGAGGCATTTGTTTTCCAGGTAAAGTTACATCTAAACTTTCTTCTTTTAGTGCCGCATTTAACGCTTCGTTCTCTAAAACAACTTTGCGCGCTTCAATTGCTTCTGTTAATAAATCACGAATTTCATTTGCAAAGCCCCCCACCACTGGTCGTTCTTCTGGTGAAAGGTTTTTCATGCCTCTTAATACTTCGGTGATTGGCCCTTTTTTCCCTAATGTTTCTACGCGAATTTGGTTTAATTCTTTTAAAGTAGCAACTTGTGCGATTTCTTTGAGCGTATTGTCTCTAAGAGCTTCTAATTGCGCTTGTAATGTCATTATGCGTTCCCCTCTATCTTTTATTTAAACTAAAAAAAACGATAACCCATTCCTTTCAAAGGAACGAGCTATCGTGTTACCATCCTAATTCATAACAAATTGTTGTCATGCACTCATTTCATTTAACGGCAATTACCGGTTTGCTTTCTTCTTGAAAACAAACAAACTCAGGAAGTGAATTTCGCTTGGTGACTGTGTAAATCAGCTTCCAGTCTCTGGCTGACTCTCCCTAAAACACGTCAATTCAAACTACTTGTTTCCATCACTGTTTTTTTAGTTATTTAATTACGTTTAGTTTACAAGAAGTTTTGCTTGCGGTCAACTGCATTCTTCGTCTTTTACCCATTTTTCTGCCCAATGTTGAATTTGTTCCATTGCTAATTGCAAGTCTTCGCCTTTTTCGGTCAGGAAATATTCTAAGCGATTTCCTTCACCGCAACGAACAGCTTTGGTGATAATTCCTTCAGCTTCTAGTTCCTTCAATCGCTCTACTAAGACACGATCACTTAACATTGGAATTTTTTCTTTTAATTCGCCAAAACGTTGAGGACCTCGTTCTAATAAAACATCAATAATTAAACCATTCCATTTTTTACCAAGTATTGAAAATGATTTTTCAAATTTGGGACAAAGTACAAACGATTCTGTTTTTACTTTTTCCATCTTCCTCACCTCTTCAATGAGTATAGCACATTCCTTACAAAATGTAAGTGTTTCTGCTTCTAATTTTTTCTACTTTATAAAATCTACAACATTTCCTGTCTGCATGTCAATAATTACTCCTCCATTTAATAAAATTAAATAGACGTGCGACACCTCTTTATGCGTTGCCTCTTGTAGCGCTCTACGATAAAGATTCATCTGTCCGCGATACCGTTCGACAATTTCAGAAATCGCTTGGGGAGAGGTGCCTTTTACATGATCGGTTTTATAGTCATACAAAATGCATTGATTGTCTAATTCGATATAGCCATCAATAATCCCATGAATTAATAAATCATCTTGTGTCGTTTCTGGATAATTTTGAATGAGCTCTTCTGCTTCAATCAGCATAGAAAAAGGTTGTTCCCTTCTAACGGTTTGATGGTGTTGAATCAATTGTTTTCCTAAGGCGGTGTCAAAGAAGGCCACGATTTGTTCCAGATTCATTTTTTCAGCAATTGCTGGTAAAATCAATTTATTTTCCACTAAGCGTTCTTGAACAGCTCGCACTTCCTCGTAAGAAGGTTGCTTACTTAAATCAATTAGTTGTAATAAATAATGGGTTGCTGTCCCAATTTCAGCTGCTGAGGGCGCTTGAACCGTATCTAAAAATTTAGGCTTACTTAAATCTCCTTCAATCATTCGATTGACAATCAACGGTTGCGCTTGAATAGTATTGTCTTCCCGAACCTCAATTTTACCAATTTCTTTGTTATCGGGGTCATCAAATACTCGCTTGATTTCAGAAACAGACTGATAACTGGTGGTCCGAGTAGCCACTTCAAACGGATAATTGAAACTTAACCGTGCAAGGCCACGATTGATTTTGTCAGCAGATAATTGCGCTTTTTCGGCTAAATCCTCTGCTTGTCTTTCTGGCAATTGTAATTGCTGAATGGCTGCTCGTAGTTGTTCTTCGTTGAACCACTGAATATGGAAATTAGCTGGGTGCTTTTTGACTTGCGGAACGTTACTTACTACTACTTCTTGCTGATATTCATCGGCTTTTTGATGACGTACCAATGTCATCCCAACCCAATTCATTAAACTACTTTTACTTTGCAAGCGATTTTCAGCTGGTAGCACCAGTGTTTCTACATCGCCAACTTTCAGCCACTCTTTCCACATCGCCGCTTGGTCTTTATAGGAGCCTACCAGAAAAAGTTTCTGTTCTGCACGTGTCAACGCCACATATAACTTCCGCATTTCTTCGGATAATAATTTTCTTAATCGTACTTGTTTAATCGCCAAAAATGGTAAAGTATCGTACATAACTCGTTCTTCAGGTTGTAAATAACGAATGCCTACCCCTAAATTTTCTTCAAAGATATAGCGTTCATTCAAATCACTGACATTAAATTCTTTGGTCATATCTAAAACGAATACCACCGGAAATTCTAACCCTTTACTAGCGTGAATCGTCATGACGCGTACGGCATTCTCTTCACTTAAAACGACTGGTTCTGCTAAATCTTTGTCTTTTTCTTGCATTTTTTCGATGAAGCGAACAAATTGAAATAATCCGCGGAAGGTTGTTTTTTCATACGCCGCGGCCCGATCGACCAACGCATATAAATTGGCTTGGCGTTGTTTGCCAACAGGCAACCCGCCAACATAATCAAGGTAGGCCGTTTCCCGATAAATTGTCCACAGCAAGGTGCTAATCTGGTTGCGTCGAGCCTGTTCCCGCCATTTTTCTAATGATTCAGCAAAACGTATAGTTTTTTCCTGAACAACTGCTTCCTCCATGGTTGGTTCCATTTTTTGATTAAACGTTAAAAATGCTTCGTAGTAACTGGTTTCCTTATTAGCCAAACGAATAAGCACTAATTCGTTTTCTTTTAATCCAACAATTGGTGAACGTAACACAGCTGCCAAAGGAATGTCTTGATAGGGATTATCAATCAATTGAAGCAAGGCAATCATTGTACGAATTTCCGTTGCTTGGAAATAATTTTGAACATCATTGACTTGAACTGGAATTTCTAATGATTTAAAAACATCTAAAATAGTTAAATTATTTTTCTTTGTAGGCGTTAATAAGACAATATCTTGATAAGTAATCGGTCGATCCGTTTTCAGCTTTTTATCATAAATTAAGAAATTTTGGTCAATTAATTCACGAATTTTCAAAGCAGTAACGTAAAGTTCCCCTTCTGTCTTATCTTCAATCAACAACTCAGGGGATTGTAATTCTGGAAATTCAACTGATTCTGTTGCTTTTTTTTCATAAATTAGCAATTCAGTTGAATAATCAGCCGCCTCCGAAAATTGATCAAAGCCATGAACCAAAGCGGCTGACTCATCGTAAGCAATTTGGCCCACTCGCTCATCCATTAATTGACTAAATACTAAATTCGTAAAGTCTAAAACATCTTTGCGGGAACGAAAATTTTCAGCTAGAATAATTCGTTTGCCCTCTTTGCCGTACCCATACTGATTGTATTTTTCAATAAACAACGTAGGATCTGCCAAGCGGAAAGAATAAATAGACTGTTTCACATCCCCTACCATAAAAAGGTTTCCTTCTGCGCTAAGCGGGCGGCGCAACCAATACAAAATAGATTCTTGTAATTGATTGATATCTTGGTATTCATCGACTAACACTTCATCAAATTTTTCGCGATAGTAAAGAGAGGCTTCTGATGCATGCCAGCCATCTGCCTGATTTTTCGCTAAAATAGCTAACGTATAATGTTCTAAATCGTTAAAATCCACTAAATTTTTAAGCCGTTTTTCTGCGCCATAGGCCTCCATAAATTGTTTCCCCACGTGAGCCATTTCTTGAACAATGGGCGTGGCCTCTTTCAAGACTTGTTTCATGGCATCTGGAGAAAGTGTAAACAGTTGTTTTTTCAAATCATTTAACGCTTTTTTATTTTGTTCTCGTAACTGTTTGGCTTGTTCCGCAGTTGGTTTCAACTCTTCGGCACGAACCGTTGGGTAGCGGTCAAAGCTTAACAATTCAGTCAAATTATAGGCGCTTTCTAAATCATTTCTCTCTAAAAATTGTAAAAATTGTTTTGTTTGTTCCTTTTCATTTTGAGCTAAATACCAAATCTTTTGAAGTTTCTCTTCGCCCTCTGTTAAGGTCACCATTTCTTCGTAACGCTGAAGAGTTCGTTGTAACGTCTCAACGGCTAGCGGTTTTAAATACGTCTGAAATAACGTTGATTCGCCTAGCTGATTTCCTACTTCGTAGGCTTGTGTTAAGCCATTAATCCACGCCTCTGGATCAGGATTTGCTTTGGCAAATTCATAAAAAGAAAAAATTAAGTTAGTGAGTCCATCATCACTACGGTCATTGGAAAAATTCGCTGTTAATTGGTAAAATTCTTCTTGATTTTCCGCATAAAATTGTTCACGTAATGCATCCCAAACATCTTCTTTTAATAACAATGTTTCTGTTTCATCTGTTAACATCCGAAAAACCGGATCTATGTCAATTAAATAATAAAAACGACGAATAACAGTTAAACAAAAGGCATGTAACGTGCTGATATTGGCTGTTGGCAAAAGAGCAATTTGACGAGAAAAATGCCGTCTTCTTTCTGGATTTTGTTCTTCATTCATTGCCTTTTGTAAAGCCACTTGGATACGTTCTTTCATCTCACGGGCGGCGGCTTCAGTGTACGTCACAATCAAGAGACGATCGATATCGACGCCGCTTTTGACTTTTTCAATGACACGGCGGACTAAAACGGTGGTTTTTCCTGAGCCAGCCGAAGCAGAAACTAAGATATTTTCATCGCCATCAAACACCGCTTGCCATTGACTGTCGGTGAATTGCTCATTGGCTGGACGTAGTGGAATTGTTTTACTCATCTTCGGTTGCTCCTTCCTCATCTTTGTTTAACAAGCGCGCCATAATTTCCTCTTTGGATAAATTCTCAATACGATGATAATTATTTTCTTTTAACATCACATCAAAATCACAGACACTTCGAAACGGACAATAGCGACAAGCAATCCGTTCCTTGCCTTGATAAGCGGGATTAAGTTGAACTTCGCCGCCAATAATTTGATTCCCCGCTTCAATAAATTTATTTCGGTTATGGGAAAGCAACGCGCCTAATTCTGGTTCTGTCACAAATTTATCTTCTTGGCGACGACCAGGTTTAATTTGTTCTTTGGCGGATTCTTCAATCGGAAACAGCAACGAACTTTGTTTAGCTTGCAGACTCGTATCTAAATGATCCAATAAATCTGGGTCTTTCATCAAAAGACCATCAAACTGATATTTTTTAAGCATTTGTTGTTCAATGTCGTCTTTGCCTTCGTAAGATAACGTAGGATTGTGTACATGCAGATAAAGTGAGCCAGCAGGTTTAGCTTCTTGACCAACTAATTGCACAGCATCCATTAAAGCCACATCCAAGTACGTCAGCATTTGCATGGCTAAGCCGTAATACGCTTCTGTCATATTAAATTTACGGTGACTCGATTTATAATCAATCACACTTAAATAGGTTGATTCGGGTGTAACCAATTGATCAATCCGGTCGATTTTTCCCCGAACATGAATCTTCCCTTGATTTTTTAATGGTAATTCCAAACCAGAAATTCCTTTTTTAGCGGCAATTTGGCCAAATAACACTTCTGTTTGAACAGTCGTCATGCCACTTCGTTGGCTTTGGCGTTTCAGCGCCCAACTGACTTTTTTAATTGTTTGACTTAATTGATAGCGAATATAGTTCATGCGACTAGAGGTCGTTAATACAGAAAAACGTGCATCCCCTAAAATACTATTTAGTACTTCCTCCGCCAATAAATTGACTTCCTGATCGGTTAATTCAGATAAATTCCGTTGATTCATAATCAATAATTTAAAGAACTGATCCAATGCTTCATGGAAAAATTCTCCTGTAGCTGCTGGTGAAAGCCCAAAGACATCTCTTTCTTTCAAACGTAAGCCATAGCGAGAAAAGTATTGATATTGACACCGATAAAAACTCTCCATCCGAGAAACAGATGTATAAATATCTTTACCATATAAAGGTTCTGCTAAGACCTCATCAATCTTTTCAGGAATATTTTGATGCGTTAAACTTTCGAAAACTTGCTTGGCTAGCGGAGCAATTGGTTGGTTCATTAGTGCTTTTTCCATATTTAACCAGAAAGTCAACAATCCTTCTTGCGTTTCTTTCCGTTGTCTTTTCAAACGCGTTAATTCACCGATTAACGTCCGATACGTACTAATATGGGCTAAACTGGTCGTTTCATCATCGAAAATGGTTGTTTCATTTTTTTCAAAAACGGGCAAGTTTAAATCTTTTTGGATATTTTTAAAATAAGGAGACGGTTTGACTTCTTGAGCGGTATCTTTAACACTTGGATAGGTTAAATATAACCGTTCTCGCGCTGAAGAAAAGACAAGATACGCAACATAAGGTTCTTGCGCAATTTTGCGTCCGGTTGTCCCACGTAAATATTGGTTTTCCGTTAAAGTATCATTGATTGTCTGCCGTTCTTCATCAGACAATAGTGTTTTATTTTCAATCTTTTGTGGAAAAATTTCTTCCGTCATCCCAATAGCAAAAGTAACCTTGGCAGCGCCAGGTCGAGTTAAATCCATTGCGCGAACTTGTACTTGGTCAATCGCTGTCGGCACTTTACTATAGTGCAAACCTTCCAAGCCACTAACAAATATTTCTTGAAACGTTGTAAAATCAAACGAACTTTCTCCGTAAACAGTGACGTATTCATCTAGTAACGACATCAATGCATCCCAAGTCTGTTCATGGTTACGAGCTGTTTCTAGTTGACCTGCTTCGATAGCTTGTAAGCGCCACATTTTTAATTGTGTTGCCACACCACTTTGCAGTAAAAAGTGATAGAAGACGGTCGCTGCTTCCAAACCAGTTTTGGCACTTATCATTGCTTGAAAGTAACTAGGTAACAGCCGTTGAAGCGATTGACGAATCGCATTTGACTCTTCTTCCATCGTAGCGACATCTTCTTGCTCTTCCGCTTCAAAATCATACCGAATAAATTCCCAATCTTTTTCTTGCGACCAATAATAACCTTCATAGCCGTATGCCAGGACTACATTTTCGGTAATATCAACTTTTCTGCGCCAAGCGTTCCGTTGGTTTAACCAATCAGTCAAGCTTTCTTCAGAAGTAGCGTGTTGATTCATTGGCATAAATAATTCCGTTCTCAAAAAACGGAGCACATCGCGATAACGATAATTGTACGAATGAATAGCAAATAAAGATTCAATCCATTCGACTAAAGGATGCCGATCCATAGCCATATCTCGGTCGACATAAACAGGAATCTCGTGTTCCGCAAAAATCGGTTCTAATAAATTTTCATAACAATCTAAATCACGAGTCAACACCTGAATTTCTTTGTACCGATACCCTTCTTCCACCACTAAACGGCGAATTTCGGTTGCAACATGTGTTAATTCTTCTTTAACGTTTTCAGCACGCCACAGAAATAAGCCATCGCCACTCCAGTCAGATGTGCTTAATGGAGGCAGGTGTTCTTGTGATTGAATCCAATAATCGTTTAATCCTTGCAAGTCTGGATTTGTAATTAATACCTCTTTCTTTTCCACATAATCTGAAAGAATCGGGATTTGCTTCTGCCTTGCTAGTTGATAAAGCTGATGATAGGTTTGTCCCGCTTCATAAAATAACGACCGCGGATCAGGTAAGTCATGCGGATATTGTTTGTCCAATAAAAGGGCTACTTTCACAGAACCTGCTTGCGCCATTAGCACTTCAATCAACTTTAATTCTCTGGCAGTAAACTGCTGATAGCCTGAAATAACGAATTGAACATTCGACAAATCAACCGTTTGTAAATACTCGCTTAAATGTTGAATAATCTCCGCTGATTCATAGCCATACTGACTCATTTGTAATTGGAATCGCGTAAAAATTAACGTTAAATCTTGAAACTTAAGTTGTAAATCTTGTCCTTTAGGGTTCTCCGTTTGTTTTTCTAAAAATGGATAAAGCTCCGCAATCTCAATATTGCCTTCGCGCATTTCTTGATAAAGCTGAAATAGTTGCTGAATAAAGCCGGGCTTGTTAATTTCACCTCTAAAAATTTGTAACTCTTCTTCTGCTTCTACTAAAATTTTGCGAAAAATCATCGCAGCACCTGCGTCAGATAAAACATCTGCCGAGTAAAAAGGTGTATGTTGTAAATAGTACCAAGCCAAACGATAAAAACTAAAAACCTGCAGACGGGTACTGGTTATTGAATCAGACGTAGTTGTCTGTAATTGACGTAACTTTTGCAAGACTTGAATTTCTTGCTCAAACTTAATATGGTTCGGGACTAAATAGAATACTTCATGCTGTGCGTCTTCCTCTAGCCATTGTTTTGTCGCCTTTATAAGTGGCGCTTCTAAGTCTGCCACGGCGGTTCCTCTAATAAACTGCACACTCATGGTTTCACATCCTTTTCCTTTGCACTGCCTTTATTTTACCACAAAAGAAGGACGGAAACATGTGTTTGTTTTTACACATTTCCGTCCTTCTCTTTTACTCATTGTCTCTTTTATTGTTTTGACACTTCTGGTATTGGACCAAACCGTGAGAATGGCCACATCACAAATTTCACTTCACCCAAAATATCTTTTTTATGAATAAAACCAATGACACGACCGTCTTTTGAATTCCGTCGATTATCACCTAAAACAAAGTAGCTATCTGCTGGTACTTTTTCTTTTAATGAAAAATCGCCTGTCAAAGGTTGACCATCTGTTAAGGCTTTTTTAAATTCATCTAAATAGGGTTCGTCAACTTCTTTTCCATTGATGTACAACGTATCATCCTTGTACGCAATTGTATCTCCAGGTAAACCAATCACACGTTTAATATAATTTTTATCTGGTTCATCTGGCGCTGGGAAAGTAATAATATCGAAACGATTAATTTCTGTGTTTTTTAACGTAATTACCCGTTCACCATCTGCTAACGTTGGATCCATTGAATGACCTCTCACTACGACAGGCGTAAATACAAATTGTCTCAGTAAAAACAGACCCAAAGCTAAACAGGCAAAAAAGACGACTGTTTTAATTAATTCTTTTGATTTCAAACTCATTCCTCCAAAAACCTTATTATCTTATGTCTCATATTCTACCACAAAGTAAATCAATCCTATAGTGCTTAACACCCAATTAATTTTTATGTACGCTTTTTTTACAAAATGGTCAGAAAAAAAACGTATTTCTTTCAAATTTGATTCTTACTTTTTTGATCCTGCTCATAAAAAAAGCATAATCAATTCTAAAAAAGGCTGAATTGATTATGCTTCTAGCGTTTTAGCGATCCATCACAACCACGTAACAAACTTCTAAAGGACCATGCAACCCGACAACCAGTTGCATTTCAATATCTCCTGAATTAGAAGGCCCTGAAATAAAGTGAATCGCTGAGCCGATTTTTTCGCCTTTTTCTATTTTTTCTGTATAAAAAGCTGCTGGCTGAGTCGAACGTGGAACGAGTTTACTAAACGGTATAATTGAAATATAATGCTTCGGTAAAAAATGTAAGGCTCTGCCTTGTCCCGCATTGGACTCCACCACAATCGTTCCTGATTCAGCTAGTAAAAACTCAGCAAAGGCAATCGCAATATTTGCCTGAGCAGCTGTTTGAATATTCGCTTCTCGTTGCTCACTTCCAGGTTGCCATTGCTTAACAGAAACAGCCTCTAATGACTTAGCTAAATCAGCTAATCCATAGGCTTCAAAACGTGCATCTGTTGGCAATAAAAGATTGCCCCCACCAAACTCAGCAACAATTTGCTGAATCGTCGGCAGTAAATTTTCTTGTGTGGTTTCCACTAAGTTCGTGTGAATCGTTTCCACACGTTCTTTCACAATCGTTAATAGCTCTGCTGGTGTTTTATCTGCCAACTGTTCTTCTGGTAAATGATTAACTGGCTCAAATGGATGGGCCGAAACAGGCTGTTTTTCTACGCCTAATTTTTCTCGTAGATTTTGTAAAAAAGGTTCTCGATTTTGAATCGCTTCGTTAGTCATTTTTTTCACCTTCTTGATGTTTTTTGAACCAACTTCTGAAGTTTTCTGAAGATTTTGGTGGTCTTGGTAAATCACGAACATCGGTCCAACCTTTTACTAACCCTGGTCCTTTATCAAGGTAGCCCCCATGATTGTACATGTTTTCAACAGTAATGTCTTTTTGTTTACTTAAAATGCCCGCTGCAGCATGATCGACTTTCATGGCTGCTTTAAACATTGCTGGTGAACCAGTGGCTTTACCTACCATACGCATTTGGAAATCTTCAAATCCATGTTTCATTTTCAGATCATCGGTCATCACTTTACGATGTTCAATTAATAATTCGTGCAATGGAATTTTCACAGGACACGTTTCCGTACATGCCCCACAAAGACTAGACGCATAAGGCAATTCCCCAAACTGTTTATATCCACCTAAAATTGGAGAAAGCACAGCACCAATTGGTCCTGGATAAATAGAGCCATAACCGTGCCCTCCAATATGGCGATAGACCGGACAAACATTCAGACAAGACCCACAACGAATACACTGTAAGACTGGCTGAAAGGCTGTTCCTAACGCTTTTGAACGTCCGTTATCCAAAATGACCACGTGAAATTCTTCTGGACCATCGGATTCATCCGCATTTTTTTGCCCGGCAAACGTCACATACGTTGTTAAATTTTGACCAACGGCACTTCTGGCTAAAAGGTTATCTAAAACCTCTGCTTCACGCATTGTTGGTACGATTCTTTCCATCCCCATTAACACGATTTGTGTCTTAGGAATACTGATGGTCAAATCAGCATTTCCTTCATTTGTATTTAAGTTAATTAAGCCGCTATCCGCAATAGCGAAATTACAACCTGTAATGCCAATCTCCGCTTCCAAAAAGAATTTGCGCATCACTTCTCGTGCACAGCGTGCCAAATTTACCGGGTCATTATCTCCTTGATACCCTAATTTTTTCGCAAAAACCTGACGAATCTGTTCGCGATTTTTATGAATACTTGGGAAAACAATATGTGACGGCTCATCCCAGTCATCCATTTGTAAAATGAATTCCGCCAAGTCTGTTTCCATCACACTGACATCGTCTAATCCCAATAACATTGGATCAATATCGACTTCGGTCGTCACCATTGATTTAGATTTCACAATTTTTTTCGCCTTTTTTTCTAGAACCACTTGTTTCACATATTCATTGGCCTCTTCGGCGGTTTGAGCAAAAAAGACTTTGCCACCTCGTTTGGCGACGTTATCACTGAACTCTTCTAAATAGTCAGGCAGATACTGAATTGTATGTTGGCGAATTTGTTCTCCCAGTTCACGCCATTGTGGCCAATTGCCTAAAGCTTCCCGCGCACCTTCTCGTTTCTCCCATTGGGCATCTTGTGCTTTGGCGACAGCCTTTTGCATAAACACATCTTTTTTACTTTCTTCAATTCGTTCACTTAACGGCTTATTGCTCGTTGATAATCCCACAGTTCTTCCCCCTTACCCTACCGATATGATTTGTGGTTGGTCCATGCGTGCTTCATCCACTTCGTGATTAAGGACTTCTGCAATATGCATAATCTTAATCTTTTTCCCATCACGATTGAATTTACCCCCGATATTCATCAGGCAACCCATATCCGCACTAATTAAAATTTCTGCGCCCGTATCAATCACATCGTTCATTTTTTCCGTCACCATTTGTTCAGAAATAGCTGGCATTTTCACTGAAAACGTTCCGCCAAATCCGCAACAATTTTCAAGATGTCCTAAAGGAATCATTTCTAATCCTTTCACATGATCCAACAAAACAAAAGGCGATTCTCGTTCATTTAAAATTCGCGTCATATGACAAGAACGATGATAAGTGGCTTTCCCATATAGCGTTGCGCCAACATCTTTGACCCCTAAGACACGATAAAGAAACTGACTAAACTCATAAGTTCGCTCAGCTAAACGTTGTGCTTTTGGCCCATAAATAGGATCATCTGCTAAAAATTTGTGGTATTCTTTCATCATGCCGACACAAGACCCCGCAGGTCCCACCACATAATCGGCACCGTCAAAACTATCAATTTGATTCTTAAGCGTTGTCGTGCTCTCTGTCACATAGCCACTATTGTACGTTGGCTGACCACAACACGTTTGGCTTGTTGGTAAAACCGTTTCACAGCCATAACGTTCCAAAACCTCTACCATTGCTTGCCCTACATTTGGAAAAAGTAAATCCACCACGCATGTCGAAAATATACTCACTTTCACGCAAAATAACCTCCTCGTTTTCTACGAAAAGGCTCCATGAAATTAATTGGGCGGCTGTCATTAAAAGTCACTTGGCTGTCGTCTCTAACTACTTCACAGTGCCTTTTCAACAAATACGTTATTTGTAACAAAAATCGTTTTTTAAAATGATTCTTATACAATAATTATTTTACCAGTATCTGGTTTTAACAGCAAACGATTCCAGAAATTTTGTGCATTTTCACACAAAAAAGGAGGCTTTTTTATAAAAGTTTCTTTTACCCCCTTCGAAATTCGTTTTTTCTGAAGAAAAGAGTGACGAAATTTTGAAATTTTGGTAAACTAAGAAAAAACGAGAAACGAGGGCCATGCATGTTCATTTCATTTAACATGTTTATTCTATTAATTGTTGCAACGATCCTAATGATTTTTCTGATTATCTATTTGACAGTCACTGGAAATGATAAAAATAATAAAAAGAAACAAAAGAAAGAAACAAAAAGAACTACGCCAACTTTAAACAAAAAAACAACTGTTCCCCCTTCTCAGAAGCCAAATGTTGTGACTGATGTTGCAAAAAAGAGCGAGCCGGAAAAGCAAGCCGTACAACGAACACAGAAACCAACCACTAGAGAGGACGAGACTTCTCAATTTACACGAAGCCAACGTCATAAATGAAAATGGGACATAAGTCGAGATGACTTATGTCCCATTTTCTAATTCTTAAGATAATCAGCTGAACAAAAAATCCGCTAGTTGTTTCACTTTTTCTTTTAATTAATGATAGTTTATTCTTCTTTTCAGGTGTATACTAAATGATTGAAAAGAGACTTTAACTAATTAGGAAGAGGTGATTTTTTGTCTGCAAAGCGGTTTATTCAATTATTCATTTGTTATGCTATTTCAATGATTGTCGCAATACTTTTAACGGACTTATTTAATTTCTCGAGTCCTATAGCTTATTTAGTAGTGGCTAGTATCATCGGCTATGTAGTCATTACTGTTCCATTAACAATTATGACTCTATTAAAAAATAAAAATTAATAAAAAAATTGAGCGATTTTAATCACTTAAATTGCTCGATTTTTTTATTTTCATAATATTTTTCACTTATTTTTTCATTTTCATTGACAGAATAGTTGTAATTGTCAGAAAATTGTATATAATAAAGAAAGTTATTTTCATATTATTTTTTTCAATTAAAGGAGAATCCTATGAGTGAAACACAACAAACAACCTTAAAAAAACAATTAAGCTCGCGCCACATTACGATGTTAGCCTTAGGGGGAGCGATTGGCGCAGGTCTTTTTAAAGGAAGTGGCGAAGCAATTGGTATTGCTGGTCCTTCTGTTTTAATCGCCTTTCTAATTGGCGGTGCTGTTCTCTTCATCGTCATGAGTGGTTTAGGAAAACTCGTTTTAGATGGCGGAGACACACATCATGGTTTGTCTGGCTTAGTTCGACCATTTTTAGGTGCACATTCTGCTGATTTTATTGATTGGGTTTATTATTCCATGTGGACAATTAATATTATCGCAGAAGCGGTTGCCGCAGCTTCCTTTTTACAACTTTGGTTTCCTAATATTCCTGCTTGGTTTTTTGTTTTTATTTTAGCTATTTTAACGACGCTCATTAATCTTTACTCGGTTCGTTTATTTGCAGAAACAGAATATTGGTTGGCGTTTGCTAAAATTAGTGTCATCATTTTGTTAATTATTTTTGGTGTTTATCTGGTGGGACAACAAATGCTAGGCAGTGGTGTCTTCCCTACTTTACAAAGTATCACCAAGCATGGTGGCTTCGCCCCACATGGCATGAAAGGTATTGTTAATTCTTTATTAGTAGTTATTTATTCTTATGGCGGTTCAGAATTAATCGCGATTACTGTCAGTGAAGCAGATGATCCTAAAAAAGCCATTCCTAAAGCGATTCGTGGTGTGATGGGACGGATTATTTCCTTCTATATCATTCCATTATTCTTACTTTTGATTATTTTCCCTTGGAATACATTAGCAGGCACAACGGTGAGTCCATTTGTTATGGTTTTTGAAAAAATGAATATTCCTTTTGCTGCAGACATCGTAAATTTTGTGATTATTTTAGCCTTGTTTTCTTCTATTAATTCTGGGGTATACGCCTCTTCTCGCCTTTTATATTTTCGCTTAAAAGATAAAAAAGGACCCATGAGTAAACTAGCGGTTTTAAACAAGCACCAAGTACCTCAACGTTCAGTTTTCTTCTGCGCAAGTGTTTTATATCTGGGCGTTATTCTTTCTTATTTTGTTGGCGATGAATTATTTGGTTACTTAGCCGGTTCTCTCTCTTACACTGTCTTGCTAATTTGGATTTTAATTAGCGCTGCGGCGTTTGTTCTGTCTTTAAAACGAGGGTCTCTCTTTGAAAAAAGTATTAATCTCCTTGCTTTAATCATTTTAGGCCTCATCTTTATTGGCATCTTATTTACAAATTCGTTAGGCGTTACTCTTTTAACAGGCCTATTGTACTTTGTTATTTTCTTTAGTTATCGTAAGAAAAATGATTCCTTTCTACTCTCTGATGAAAGCTAAATAGACTGAAAAAACGAACAGTTTTGTAAGAGAACTGTTCGTTTTTTCGATGTTCCATCTCCTTCTTCTTTTGCTATGCTATTTTTGTAAATTGTTAGGAGGAGAAAAAATGAAAAAAATCGGCGCTATTTTATTTATTGGCTTATTGATTGTTGGTGGTTATACAGGCTATCGTTATTATGCAGATACATATAAGGGTGAAAAAGCCTATGCACAAGTTCCTCTAGAAATTCCTGAACGAAAACAAACAGTAGATGACAATCAAAAAAGCATAGATGGCCAATATTCTTTACACTATCGACTAACTTTTGTTAAAAGTAATGGAAAAACACAAGTCATGGATTACGAACGGACAGACAAAAATCCGCAACCTTTGGAACCAAATGCTTACATAGAAGCAACCATTAGTAAAAAAAGAATCATCCAATCTCCTGTCAAAATTGATAAAAAAGAGATTCCAGAAAAAGCTTTCGCACAATTAAATAACCGAAAAACGACCAGCGATAATTAGTCATCGCTGGTTGTTTTTTTACATGGAATCGCAATTAATTCATAAATAATGGTACGCTGATTTTGCTTAATTTCATGAGAACCAAAAATTTCTTGTACGCGTTGTTCTAAAATTGGAACTGACCATTGTTCTTCAAAATAGTTGCGGAAAAAGTCTTTTGAAATAGTTTCTGATGCTTCAAAGAAAAATTTTTTTGTGAAAAAAGGTCGCTGTTCTTTTTTTAGAAATGCTTTGTATTTTGCCATCCAATTTAACTGCGGGTTGCTCTCTTGCTCAAAAGGAGAAAATAACGAATCTTGCTCTTCCACTAGCCGAAATATAAGACACCATTCTTCACTTAATTGGCACAATGCATTAACTTTTTCCGGCGTATCCAAAGCAGGGTTCATCGCTGAAAAAACGACTTGAAATTTTTTCCCAGTCTCAATCAGTCTTTCTTGGCTTTGGTGAAGAAAAACAACGTTGCTTTGTGCTTTTGCTTCCGCAATCTCCAACATTCTCTGAGAAATATCGGCTAGCGTATACTCCGTGACTTGCTCTTGAAAAAAAGGTAAATATCGTCCCGTCCCACCTGCGATATCCAGAAATGTCTGACACGGAAAAAGACCTTCTTGGACCAAGAAATCCCGTAATTCTCGGGCAATTGGAAATGGCGATTCTTGTTGAATTTCTTCATATTCTTCTGCAAATTCATCCCAAAATTCCGCTAATTCTTGCTCATTATTATTCATCAACAGTTGCCCCTTTCTCTCAATTCTTATAAAAAGTGTAGCAAAAGAAGCGCCAAACAGCTAACAAGTTCACTCATTTAAATCAATAATTTCATCTACAAATCGCAGGGTTTTAGGTCGATGAGTAACCAAAATAGTCAACTTATTGTGGGTAAATTTTTGTACTTCTTGTAACACTTTTTCTTCGGTCTTTTCGTCCAATGCAGAAGTCGCCTCATCTAAAATAAGGATCTCTGCTTGTGTAAATGCTAAGCGTGTGAAAGCAATCCGTTGTTTTTCACCACCAGAAAAATTCATTCCTTTTTCACTCACAATAGTGTTTAAACCTTCCGGCAACCGTTCATAAAGTTCCCCCAACTGAAAACGATACATAGCTTCAATTACTTGTTCATCAGAAATTTCTTGATTCAATACAATATTTTCTTTCAACGTTCCTTGAAATATTGGCACATCTTGAGATAAATAAAAAACTTTTTCATAATAATCTTCCAAATTGAATTGTGTTAGAGGAAATTGATTCACATAAACTGTCCCCTCTGTCGGCTTCAATAATCCTAAAATCAATTTAATCAGGGTAGATTTGCCTGTACCACTTTTTCCAATCAAGCCATAAGTTTTATTCATTGAAAATTGTCGATTTTGTTGGGACATAATCGTTTGACTATCTACGCTAAAACATACATCTTTTAATGAAATTGTTTGAATTTCAGGTAACACTTTGCCTGGAACCGCTAAATCAGGATCATCTTCTTTTTTATAAAAATCTTCCAAGCGCTGATAGGCTACTTTATCCAAATTATATTGAACAAATAAAACATTAAATATGGCTATCGGCGTATAAATTCGATCGATATACATCACTATCGCTACAAGTCCACCTAAACTTAGCGTCACGACGTTAGTAAAACTAAGTACGACAATACTTACTTTGATTAGTGCGACTAACAAGGCAAAAAAGCCAAAGAAAAATTCATGGATCATAGTCATTTTTGTTATATTTTGACTATTTTCCTCTGCCATTAACGAGTAATTTTCAATCTCTTTTTTATATTTTCGATTAATTCTAAAAGTTACTAGTTCTGTCATCCCTCGTATCAAAGTAGCATTCATTGCTTCTTCGGAAATAAGTGTTTTTTCTTTCATGTTTTGTAGCGTTTTCAAAAGTATTTTGGTTAAAATAAATACAATCACATAACCAATTAGAATTGCTGGCAGTAATTTTTTATCAATCAATGCTATGAAAAATAAATTAAATAACGTCTCTGGAATTAGCTCTCGAAATAAGCGCCCATAAAAATTCAAGTGGATATTTCTCCCAGCTGCTGCACCAACTTCTACTTTTTGTAGTAAAGCTCCCGCTCCCAGTTTTAGATATTCTTCATAGGAAATCTTGCTCATTTTTATTAAACTTAATTTCTTCAAATAGAAATAGATGCCATTAGTTAAGTAAGCTTTCGGTTTCTGTTCACAGTAAGACAATAGCGGAATTAAAATAATTGTCGTTCCATACGCTACTAACAACCCTAGTTGGAAACTTTTTTGATAATGATCTAACAACTGTTGAAAAAAATAAATTGCTAAAGCACTACATAATGAAACAATCACACCAATCAAAATGTACCAAGTGAAGCTTTTCTGAAAGTGCGACCATATTTTTTTAGTCATTTACTCCCTCCTTTTCGAGCAGTACATACCTTACTGTAGCATAGTTTTTGATTGGCGCCTATCAGCAATTTATCTCCAGATAATAGAAAAGCCCCCCAGCGAAAGCTGGATGGCTTTTCTATTGTTAATTCTTTCTGATTTGTAGATAACTTACACCTAAAACGGCAAATGTACTTGCCAGTATTCCTGCTATTAGCATAAACGGTGTTTTTGTTGTGCCTGTTTTGGGAAGTTCTCGTTGCCCGTTTGCTTCATTTAATTTTTGAATTGGTTCACTAAGAAGTTGGGGAGCCAACTGTGGGCTTCCTTCATTTTTCACTGTATTTAATGGAGCGTTTAGTATTTGTGGTTGATTTTTTGATGTAACATTTTTATTTTTCTCCACAGTTGTTTCTGTGGATGGCTGTTTTTTCTCAGTTGTAGTAATTTCTTTTGTTGGTGAGACATGAACTTCTGGCTGGCTGCTTTCTGCAGTTTCTGTTGCGCCATTATCTTCAGTTGTTACGCTTGGTTTTTCAGGTATGATTGGTGCAATTGTACCTAACGTTTCACTTTCATCTGGATTTTCTTCTTCTGTTGGCGACACATGAACTTCTGGTTGGCTGCTTTCTGCAGTTTCCGTTGTGCCGTTCTCTTCAGTTGTCACACTTGGTTTTTCAGGAATAATTGGTGAAATTGTACCTAACGTTTCACTTTCATCTGGATTTTCTTCTTCTGTTGGCGAGACATGAACTTCTGGTTGGCTGCTTTCTGCAGTTTCTGTTGCGCCATTCTCTTCAGTTGTTACGCTTGGTTTTTCAGGTATGATTGACTCAATCGTGCCTAGTGTTTCACTTTCATCTGGATTTTCTTCTTCTGTTGGCGACACATGAACTTCTGGTTGGCTGCTTTCTGCCGTTTCCGTTGTGCCGTTCTCTTCAGTTGTCACACTTGGTTTTTCAGGTATGATTGGCTCAATCGTGCCTAGTGTTTCACTTTCATCTGGATTTTCTTCTTCTGTTGGCGAGACATGAACTTCTGGTTGGCTGCTTTCTGCGGTTTCTGTTGTGTCTGTCTTTTCAATTGTTTCTGTTGCCTGTTCCGAAGTAGGTGTCTTTGGTTCCCATTCTTCTATTGTCTCTAAAGGAATGTCTAGACTTTCTTCTGTTGGCATTTCCACATTTTGATTGCCGCTTGCCTCACCGTCTACAAAAACATTTTTAACCTGTGATGTATTTTTTTCATTCGTTGCGTCTTGATTGTTTAGTTGATAATTGATGTCATAACTATTTTCAAATGTCGCTTGATGTTGCCCCGCTTCCGTGATTGTCGAAGTGTAACGGACGATAAAGGAAGTAAAGCGTGCTTTATCCCGATAAAAACGTAAATTAAAGTCGTTATCTGTCACAAAGTCAATTTTGCCATAACCTTGTTGTTCAAACTCGGCAAGTGAAATATATTTAGTTTCTTTGTCATTCACAATATCAAATGTAAAACTCTCTTTATTTAATTGTTGACCACTTCCTTGTCGATCCGCAATTGAAATATCTTCTGTGACATCGGATTTATTGAGGTTCACATTTAAAAACCAACGTACTTGATTTGACTCTCCAGCCAAATCGCCTACTTTATAAAAAAACGGATAGTCTCGCTCAATTTGACCAGTCTCTGTGTTAGTCACTCCTTCAATCGTCAAACGTTGAGTCGCCGTTGCTGTTCCGAAATCCGTTTCTATCACATTCGGTTGCGAACTATTGGTGATAAGCGTTTTAATCCCGAAAGAAAAATGCCCATTCACATTATGTAAAGATTCAACTTTTTCGTTAAATGTTGCTACAACATGATCTTTATAAATGAAAACTTCTCCTAAACCATTTAAATTGATTTTTCGTGGTGAGCCATCGTTCTCGGTCATTCCGACTAGTGCGTCTGGTAAGGTTAAAGTAATTGTATCTCCGGGTTTTATTTTCTGATTTTCTTTGTCACTAAAAGATACTTTAATGGAGGTCATCTCCCCTTGATATAAAGTAGTGTGATCTAATTCTACTTTGTCAACGATTGGACTTTTGCTCAATTCGGCTCCAAATGAAATTGGACCAATTAATAACGCCCCCGCAATTGGTAGAATCATTACCAACAGTAACACTAAAAATTTTACACTTTTTGTCATAAAAAATTATTCACCCTTCTTTTCTCTTATTTTTTCCACTTAGTGGTCTTTTTCAGAAGTTGACAATAGCAAAAAGATATGTCTCGCACAATATTAATGCTCATTTAAGTAGCCTTTTTTTTAAATTTCTAATTCACTTCCTAAGGAAAACGTTTTATTATGGTAATTACATTAGATAACATTTGTTACAAAATATCTCATGCTGCCAAGTTTGAGTTGCATAAATAACATATTTCACATCAATAATGAATAAAAATACTTATTTCATCCTCATTTTGTTTCCCAGGCCATTTATTCTTGTTATAATAAAGTTTATGAGATAAGGAGGAAAAGAATGAAAAATTCATATTTTGACGGTGGTTTAGCAACGTATATCGGGACTTCAATTTTAGCAACCTTGATTACTGTCTTTACATTAGGCATTTGCGCACCTTGGGGAATTTGTATGATGTACAACTGGAAAATCAAGCATACCGTTATTGATGGTAAACGCCTTTATTTTGACGGTACAGCTATGCAATTATTCGGTCATTGGATTAAATGGCTTTTATTAACTATAATTACTTTAGGAATTTATGGTTTTTGGTTGAATATCCGTTTGCAACAATGGATTACAAAACATACCCACACACTTTCATAAAAAGAGGAAGGATGAACTGAATTACGGTCCATCCTTCCTCTTTTTATGAATATCTAACAGAGTGTTATCCTACTCTTTGAAAAAACAAGGAATTTATGCTATACTTTGATAAGTATCAAGGGATACTTATGTTATTTCGGGGGCGTTACGGATTCGACAGGCATAGTTGAGCTTGAATTGCGTTTCGTAGGTTACGGCTACGTTAAAACGTTACAGTTAAATATAACTGCTAAAAACGAAAACAATTCTTTCGCTTTAGCTGCCTAAAAACCAGCTAGCGAAGATCCTCCCGGCATCGCCCATGTGCTCGGGTCAGGGTCCTAATCGAAGTGGGATACGCTAAATTTTTCCGTCTGTAAAATTTAGAAGAGCTTACCAGACTAGCAATACAGAATGCCTGTCACTCGGCACGCTGTAAAGCGAACCTTTAAATGAGTGTCTATGAACGTAGAGATTTAAGTGGCAATATGTTTGGACGCGGGTTCGACTCCCGCCGTCTCCATTTTTAGAAAAGTAGAGAAAAACAAAAAAGAGCTAAAACCTTTATTTTATGAGGTTTTAGCTCTTTTTATTTCTAAAAGAAAAGGGTAAAAAAGTAGAGAAATGCAAAATATTTTGCACTGATTTTGCATTATGATTATTTTAATGTTTACTTTTATTTCATCAAATACTATTTGCATATTTATACATACAAATAGTATTGAAAATCGTATACAAAAAAAAGACCTACCTCTCACAAAGAGAAGTAGGCTTTTACGTTTTTAATTAATAATTTAAGCTTTGACCAGGATAAATCAAGTTAGGATTTGCTAATCCGTTTAATGCAGCTAAGGTTTGATAAGTCGTACCAAGCTTAGCTGCAATGCTTGATAAATTATCACCGTATTGAACTGTGTAAATGTTGCTTACTACTAATCCATTTACTTTCAAAATTTGGCCAGGGTAAATAAGATTTGGATTTGTCAATCCATTTAATGCAGCCAATGTTTGATAGTTTGTTCCGTATTGATAAGCAATGCTTGATAATGTTTCGCCGTATTGTACCACATGAGTCGCTTCTGGTAGTTTATCAGGAACAGTTGCCGCATCTGGCAATAATTCAATATCGCCTTTGCTGATCCATGACAAGATACCTTCAAGCAATACTCTGCTCTCAGTTACTTCTTGTACTATATAGCTGTTTCCTTTTACCCAATCTGGAATAGCTTCGCCAGTTGCCCAAGCATCAACACTAAATTTCACTTTAACAGTGTCGCCCACTTTAACATCGGAACTTGGCGTATTTTCTACTTCTTTACCTTCCTCAATAGCTGGTGTGTTTGTTGCTGGTTTATTGGTATCTGTATAACCACTATCCGTAATTCCTGTTAAATCTACGTTACCATCTAAACCACCTGCAATATAAGCGGATGTGAATTGCCAAATACCAATACCATCCATGCTTGGGAAATAAGCATACAATGGATATGGTGACACACCATCGATAGGATACGCAGCAATCCATAAAGAGTTAGGAAACTCTTTGATGATTTGTTGATAGTTTACATGATTTAGTGTAAA